>JANNQH010000654.1:0-3085 GCA_031400655.1 Deltaproteobacteria bacterium
CGACTCGACGAGTGTGCGCGCCGTGCCCCGAGACATGCCGCCTCCCAGTCCCGCGAGTGCGATCCGGAGCGTCGTCGGCTCGTGCAGCCGCTTCGCCACGTGGACCGCGAGGCAATCGCTCGGCACGACGTCGAAGCCGACGCCGGGCAGCAGCGTCACGCCCGCGTCCTGCGCCTCGCCGTCGCGCCGGGCGAGCGCCTCGAAGACGTCGATCTCGCCCGTGACGTCGAGATAGTGGGTCCGCGTCGCGAGGCAGGCGTCGGCCATCGGGCGCGAGGTCTTCGAGAAGGGGCCCGCGATGTGGAGCACTGCGGCGATGTCTTCGAGCGCCGCGTGGAGGCGCGTCGCGTCGTCGAGGGAAAACGCGCGGGCCTCGAAGCCGTGCTCCGAAGCGACGGCCTCGAGCTTGCGGGGATCGCGGCCGGCGAGCACGACGTCGAGACCGCGGCGCGCCGACTCGCTCGCGACGAGCTTGCCGGTGTAGCCGGTCGCGCCGTAGATCAGGATCCGCCCGCTCGCCATCTCTACCCCCGGTGAAGGTCAGCTCCCTGTGAACTGCGGCCTTCGCTTCTCGAGGAACGCGGCGATGCCCTCCTGGCCATCCGACGTGCGCGCGCAGTCGGCTATGCCGCGGGTCTCGTGCTCCATCTGGCTCTCGAGGCTGTCGTAGGCGCTATTCAAAAGCAGCCGCTTCACGACGCCGAACGCATTGGTCGGCCCGGAAGCAAGCTGCCCCGCAAGCTTCTCCGCCGCCGGCATCAACTCGTCGAGAGGAACGACCTGGTTCACGAGCCCCCACTCGAGGGCGAGCTCGGAATTGAGGACACGGTTCGTGAGCATCAGCTCCAGGGTCCGGCGCTGGCCGATGATGCGCGGCAAGAAATAGCTCGAGCTGCCGTCGGGCGAGAGGCCGGCGCCCGTGTAGGCCATCGTGAATTTCGCCGACTCCGAAGCGATCGCGAGATCTGTCGCACACATGAGCGAGAACCCGGCCCCCGCCGCCGTCCCGTTCACCGCAGCCACGACCGGCGTCCGCATGCGCGCCAGGCGCGAGATCGCGAGATGGAGATTGCCGGCCAGCTCTTTGATGTAGGCCGGCGCCCGGCTGCCCGCCGCCTTCATGCCCGCCAGATCACCGCCGGCGCAGAACATCTTCCCCTCGCCCGTCAGGATCACGGCCCGCACGTTCGGGTCCTCGTCGAGCTCGATGGCGGCGTGGAGCAGATCGCGGGACATCGGGAGATCGAGGGCATTCGCGTGATTCGCACGCGCCAGGGTCAGCGTCGCGATCGCACCGTTCCGTTCGAGACGCAGGGTCGAGTAGGGGGAGGTCGGGGGCATGGGAATCCTTTCCAGTGGGATCAGGGAGGCACGACGGCGGCCGAGGCCGCGGCGCCCGCCCCGCTGGGATTCTCCACGATCCAGACCCGGTCCGCTCGGCCGAAGGGAGGCAGTCAGGCCTCGTTTCGGTACTCTCCCGCGCTCCGGAGAGGTGGCCGAGTGGCCGAAGGCGCGCCCCTGCTAAGGGCGTATAGGGTTACCCCTATCGAGGGTTCGAATCCCTCCCTCTCCGCCATTCCGGCTGATGCGGCAGAGACTTCCCGCGCCCATCCAAAGAGAGCCCGAGAAAATCCCGCGATTCCGCGGAGTTTTGGCGGATCGCCTCTCCGCACGTAAAAGGATGCACGTCGATGACCCAGCCTGCCCGCACGAAGTTCACGATCATTGGAGCCGGAGCTGGCGGCCTTTGTGCCGGGATCAAGCTGCTCGAGCGCGGGAAGGACGACTTCCTGATCTTCGACCGGGAGCCGCGCGTCGGTGGGACCTGGCAGCGCAATACCTATCCTGGCCTCGAGTGTGACATCGCCTCGCCCCTCTATTGCTACTCCTTCGCGCCGAATCCGGATTGGTCGGGGCCCTTCCCGCCTCAGTCGGAGATCCGCGACTACCTCGAGCGGGTCGCGTTCGACCATGGCCTCGAGCCCCATCTCAGACTCGGAACCGGCGTCGTCTCGGCCCGGTGGGACGAGGCGGGCGCCTGCTGGCGGCTCGTCCTCGACGACGGCGGAGAGGTCGAGTCCCAGTTCGTGATCAGCGCCGTGGGCATGTTCGGTCCGCCGGCCGTCCCGAACATCCCGGGGCTCGACGCCTTCGAGGGGACGATGTTTCACTCGGCCCGATGGGACCACGATCACGATCTGCGTGGTGAACGCGTCGCGGTGATCGGCAGCGCGGCGAGTGCAGTGCAGTTCGTGCCGGAGATCGCATCCGACGTCGAGAGGCTCCACGTGTTCCAGCGAACTCCAAACTGGGTCCTGCCGAAGCCGAATGATCCTTACACCCAGGAGCAGAAAAAGGCCTTCCACATCCACCCGGAGCTGTTGGCCGAGGGCCGAAAAAAGCTGTTCGACATCGTGGAGCAGTCGCTCACCTACCTCGAGCCCAAGTTCTTCCAGGCAGCCGAGCAGATGGGGCGTCAGGCGCTCGAGGTCGTTGCGGACCCCGAGCTCCGAAGGAAGCTCACGCCCGACCATCCCTTCGGCGCCAAGCGCCCCCTTGCCTCGAACAAGTATCTACAGTGCTTCAACCGCCCGAACGTCGAGCTGGTCGTCGATCCGATCGAGAAGCTGACGCCGCGCGGGGTCGTGACCTCCGACGGGCGGGAGCGAGAGGTCGACACGATTCTCCTGGCCACGGGATTCGAGACCCAGAAATACGTCAGCGTGATCGATGTCGTGGGCCGCGATGGACTCAAGATCGACGAGGCTTGGGAGAACGGGCCCGAGGCGTATTTCGGTGTCACGACGAGCGGCTTCCCCAACCTGTTCATCCTCTACGGACCCAATACCAACGGCGGAAACTCGATCATCCTGATGCTCGAGTTCCAGATCGAGTACGCGCTGCGGCTGATCGACGAGGCCGATCGGGCCGGTGTCGATTGGATCGACGTGCGCCGCGAGGTCATGGACGATTTCAACGCCGGCCTCCAGCAGGAGCTCGACAGCGTTGTGGTCTGGCAGGCCGGGGCCAACGACTACTACCGGACGGTCGCCGGCAGGATCGTGACACAGTGGCCTCACGGATT
>JANNQH010000655.1:0-4918 GCA_031400655.1 Deltaproteobacteria bacterium
GGGAAGAAGGCGGTCGTCATCAGGCCTTCGTGCATGTTGACGGCGGCGCCGCCGACGCCCATGCCCATCCGGATGCCGCTGCCGTCGCAGCCCTCGCTTCCGATCGGATAGCGGCATTTGGCGAGATCGGGGGCGTAGTGCTCGACCATCGTGCGGTTCATGATGAAGCCGCCGGTCGTGAGGATGACGCCGCGAGTCGCCTTGATCGCGACCTCCGCGCCCTCGATCCGCGCGATCACACCGACGACACGCCCGGTGTCGTCGCGCACGAGGGTCAGGGCGCGCGTCTCGTTCTGGATCTTGACGCCGAGCTTCGTCGCCGTGTCGATCATCTGCTCGATGATGTAGGCGCCAGCGCTCCCGGGTTTCTTCGGCTTGTGGCCGCGGGGGACGGGCTTCGCCTCCTGCGAGAAGGGATAGGATTCTTCGTTACCCGAGAAGATCAGACAGTCGTCGGTCGGCGGGAAGATCACCTTGTCCGCGAAGAAGGTGTCGCTGAACTCGACGCCGAGACTCTGGAAGAACTCGAAATGCTCGAGGCTCTGTTCGCAGTAGAGGCGCACCTTCTCGGGATCGGCGGTCGGGCCGGCGGCGGCGCGCACGTGGGCCAGCATGTTGTCGAATGTGTCCTCGAAGCCCGTCGCTTTCTGGACCCGGGTCCCGCCGCCGAAGTAGATCGTGCCCTCGGAGAGCGCGGTCGCCCCGCCGCCGCGGGTCTGTCGCTCGAGGATCAGGGTTCGCGCCCCGGCCCGGGCCGCCTCGATCGCCGCCGCACCGCCCGCGACGCCGAAGCCGACGACGATGACCTCGAATTCGTCCCCCCACGTCGTGATCGACGACGCATTGCGGGGCTTGGACGGGAGGACTTTCGAGTCGGCGGGCCGGGTCATGCGAGGGGCTCCTGGGCGATCCGTGGAAAGGTCGACTATAGCGGCAACGTCTGTACGCCGGGGCGGATGGAGACCACTGAGGAAGGTCCGAATTCGCCTGGGTCGGGTGGCTGATCCGGACTAGCAGCGAGAGCTCGCCACCGGCCGGAGCCGCCTCGTTCGGGGTCGGCCTGGACGTGGTATAAGAAGCGGAACGAAGGGCAAGGATCGTCGAGATCGAGGAGCAGTCCAGGGTGGTGATGCATCGGCGTGCGGCGCTTTGGAACGACGACTCGGGAATCTCCCGGCTGTGGTCGCGCGGGCTTCGCTCTGCGATTCGCGCGGGGCTGTGCACGGCGCTGCTTGTCACGACCGGCCCGGGCCTCTTGCTCGCGGCGGTGGCGCAAGCGGAGCCGGACCAGTCATCCGAGCAGGCCGCACCTCTCGCGCCGCTCGCGCCGCTCGCGCTGCCCGCTTCGCCCGCGCCGCCGGCCGGGGAACGCCAGCTCGCACAGGGCGCGCAGCCGAGCGACCCCGGGTTCGGGGGTGGTCCCGGTGTGGCTCGCTTCCAGCTGAGCCCCGAGCAGCGGGAGAAGCTGCGTGTCGCACGCGAATCCGAAGTCCGAAAGCTCCTCGGGTTGAAGCCCGGGGATCCGCTCCCCCGGGTCGACGAGCTGACCGACGCGCAGAAGAAGACGATTTTCGACGCGCGCGAAGCTGAGCTGCGCCGCGTCCTCGGTCTCGGTCCGGAAGCGCCGCTCCCGAACCGGGAGAACGTCAGCGACGAACAGCGACAGTTGATCGCCGGCGCCCACGAGGCCCGCATCCGCGAAGCCCTCGGCCTGGCCCCCGACGCGCCGCTTCCCCTGGCCGAGGCGTCGCCCGCGAGCGGCGACTCAGGAGCCGCGAAATGAAGTTGGGATTGATGTTCGCGAACGTCGGCCCCTTCGGTCAGCCAGAGGGCCTGACCCATCTGGCGCAGACAGCGGAAGCCGTCGGCTTCGAATCCCTGTGGACCGTCGAGCACGTCGTCGTGCCCAAGGGCTACGAGTCGAAATATCCCTACAGCACGAGCGGCCGAATGCCGGGAGCGGAAGACTCGCCGATTCCCGATCCGCTGATCTGGCTGGCCTACGCTGCGGCGGTGACGACGAAGGTGAAGCTCGCGACGGGGATCATCATCCTGCCCCAGCGCCATCCTTTCTACATCGCCAAGGAAGCGGCGACCCTCGACGTGCTTTCGCGCGGGCGCCTGGTCCTGGGAGTCGGCGTCGGTTGGCTCGCGGAGGAGTTCGCGGCCATGGGTATTCCCTTCGATTCACGCGGAGAGCGGACCGACGAGTCGATCGAGGCGATCCGAAAGCTCTGGAGTACGGGGGCCTGCGAGCATCGCGGCCGCCACTATTCGTGGGCGAGCGTCGAGTCGAGCCCCAAGCCCGTTCAAGCGCGGATTCCGATCGTGATCGGGGGACACACGAAGAGCGCCGCCCGGCGTGCGGCGCGGCTGGGGGATGGATTCTTTCCGGTGCGACCGGACAGGCTCTCGGAGTGTCTGGTCGAGCTCGAGGCGGAATGTGCCCGGATCGGCCGGAATCCGGACGAGATCGAGATCACGACGGGGAGCGAGCCGAAGCTCGACGAGATCAAACGGCTCGAGGACATGGGCGTCCGCCGGATCGTGATGGGCCCGCCGGGATTCTCGCCCAAGGACGTCACGGCCGGGCTCGAGAAGCTCGGCAACGAGATCATCGCGAAACTCTGATGCCCGTTCTCGACGTCACCGGTCTCCGCAAGGTCGTCGCGAACCGGACGCTATTCGACGACGTCACGCTGACACTCCGCCGCGGCGAGAAGGTCGGCCTCGTCGGCCGCAACGGAGCGGGCAAGAGCACGCTCGGCCGCGTGCTCGCCGGCCTCGAGCCAAGCGACGGCGGCCGCATCGCCCGCCGCCGCGACTCGACCGTCGACTACCTCGACCAGGAGCCGCATTTCGAGCCCGAGCGGACGATCCGCGAGGTCGTGCTCGAGCGGCTCACCGAGTGGAACGCGACGCGCGCGCGCTTCGATGCGTTGAGTGAGCGCCTCGCGCAAACGCACGACGAAGCGGTGCAAGGGCGTCTCGCGGCCGAGCAGGCGGAGCTCGGCGAGGCGATCGAGCGCCTCGGCGGCTGGGATCGCGAGTACGAGGCGCTCGCGATCGTGAGCGATCTCGGTCTCGAGGACCCGAATCGCAAGGTCGGCACGCTCTCGGGCGGCGAGGTCCGGCGCGTCGCCCTCGCGCGCCTGCTCGTCGCCAAGCCCGATCTCGCGATTCTCGACGAGCCGACCAATCACCTCGACATCGACACGATCGAGTGGCTCGAGACCTACCTGTCGGAGCAGTTCCCCGGCGCGATCCTGCTGATCAGCCACGATCGCCGCGTGCTCGACGCCGTGACGACGCGGACCCTCGAGCTCCACGACGGCCAGCTCGACAGCTACGACGGCGGTTATGCGACCTATCTCGAGGCGAAGGCCGAGCGCGAAGCCCACGTCGAGCGCACCGAGCGCAACCGCCAGAATTTCCTGCGCCGCGAGGTCGAGTGGCTCCGCCGCCAGCCGAAGGCCCGCGGAACCAAGCAGAAGGCGCGGACCAACCGCGCCGAAGCCGCCCTCGACATCCGCGCACCGCGAGAGGATCGCAAGGCCGACCTGCGCCTCGAGGCCTCGCGCCAGGGCAAGACGATTCTCGAAGCGAAGGGGCTCACCCTCGAGCGGGACGGGCGCACCCTCGTCACGGGGCTCGAGCTTGCGCTGCGGCCCGGCGAGCGCGTCGGGGTCGTCGGGGCGAATGGATCGGGCAAGACGAGTCTCCTGCTCGCGCTGCTCGGCTCGCTGCCCGTCACGGTCGGCGAGATCAACGTCGGCGCGAATACGCGCATCGGCTACCTCGATCAGGCGCGCTCGGGCCTGTCGGACTCGGATACCGTGCTCGAAGCCGCCGTCGGCGATGCGACGGAGCTCGTGCTCGGCGAAGAGCGCATCTCGGTCGGGAACTATCTCGAGCGCTTTCTCTTCGACCGCACGAAGCAGCGGCTGCGTGTGTCCGAGCTCTCCGGAGGGGAGCGGGCGCGGGTCTGTCTCGCGCGCCTGCTCTCGGGGCGCTGCAATCTATTGCTGCTCGACGAGCCGACCAACGATCTCGACGTCGACACGCTCGCCTCGCTCGAGGCGATGCTCGTCGATTTCGGGGGGAGTGTGCTCGTCGTGAGCCACGACCGTTGGCTGCTCGACCGCGTCGCGACCTCGATCCTGGCATTCGAAGGGGACGGACGCGCCGACTATCACGTCGGAAACTACTCCGACTATGCCGAGGTCCGCGTGCGGCCGACCCGGGTGAAAGGGCGCAGCGAGAGCGCGCCTGGCGTGCGAGCGACGGGTGACGCGAAGGCGAAGAAGCTCAGCCATTCGGAGCAGCGCGAGCTCGAAGGCATGCTCGATGCGATCGCCGCCGTGGAGAAGCAGGCCGCGGCGCTCCAGGCACGGCTCGCGGATCCCGTGACCTATCAGGGCGAAAAGGGCGCGGCGCTGGCGATCCGGTCGGAGCTCGCCGTCACCGAAGCGGAAGTCGCTCGTCTCACGGCGCGCTGGGAGCTTCTCGAGAGCCGCTCGGCCCTGACGGGGAGTCGCTGAGGATCCGAAGCGCCCGCGTCGCCCCGGCGCGACCGGGCGCTACCGTCGATTGGCGCAGATTCCGAACCCGCCCCGAGAACGGAGACGCCCCCATGGCTATCGATTTCAGCTTTCCCGAAGAAGTGACCCACATTGTCGCGCGCGTGCACAAGTTCTGCGACGAGGTCGTGGCGCCGGCACAGCAGGAGATCGAGGCGAACGAAGGCGATCGCAAGGTCCTCGTCCGCCAGATCATCCAGATGCGAAAGGCCGCGAAGGAATGGGGCCTCTGGCTGCCCCACATGCCCGAGGAGTACGGCGGGATGGGCCTTGGCCACGTCGCCATGGCCGCCGTCTCCGCCGAGGCCGCGAAAAAGAGCAGCTTCGGTCCCTTCGCG
>JANNQH010000656.1:0-4988 GCA_031400655.1 Deltaproteobacteria bacterium
CAGGCCTCCATCGAGGAATGCGCTGGCGCGGCCACCGAGATAGGCGCCCACGCTCCCCGAAAGCCCGAAGAAGAGCGCTTCGCGGGGCCGGATGTTTCCCGCTCGCGCGTGCTGGATCCCGCTGACGAGGCTCACGATGCCGACGACGAGCAGCGAGCTCGCGATGGCCTCCTTCGGTGGCAGCCCGAATACGTAGACGAGCAGTGGGACGGTCAGGATCGAACCCCCGCCCCCGAAGAAGCCGAGGGTGAGGCCGATCGCGATCGAGAGCACGAGTCCCAGGTTGAACAAGACCTGATCCCTACAGGGCCGAGAGGTCGCGGCGATAGGCGTCCATCGTGAGATCGAGGTCGGAGGGCGCGCCCGTCTGGCGAAGCGCCTGCTCGACGTGAGCGAGGAGAAGCTCGAGCGCTTCCCTCGTCGTCCCGCTCGTCGAGGGGCCGGCTTCCTGAAGCCACGCCGCTATGCGCTCACCCGCCTTCGCTCGATTGACGCCGCTGACCTGCGCCAGCCAGTGGGTCAATGATTCGCGCAGGGACTCCGGGCTCTCGAGTCGCTTTCGAACCACCGGGAGCGCGGCCCCATTCCAGGCAATCATGCCCCCTGTCAGATTCGTGACGTCCGGCATGCCGCGCTGGCGCAGGATCCGGCAGGCCGTCTCAGAGCGCCTGCCGGATCGACAAACAAGCAGGAGATGGTCCGTGGCATCGAGCGCTCCCGCATATTGTGCGACCTCGCCCAGCGGCACGTTCACGGCGCCCGCCAGCGCCCCCAGCGGCCCCTCGAATTCGAAAGCCTCGCGGACATCGAGGATGCGAAATGACGCGATCGCGGCATGGGCAGTTCGTGGATCGAGCTCGGGAATCTGCATACTCACCTCAGTGCTCAAAGTAGTTCAGGGGAAGCTTGAGATAGGACACGCCGTTCGCCTCAGGCGCAGGGAACTCGCCGGCGCGGACGTTCAGCTGGATCGAGGGCAGGATCAAGGTCGGCATGCCGAGGCCGGCATCCCGCTCCTTGCGGAACGCAATGAACGCCTCGCGATGCGTCCCGGCGTGCAGCTGGACGTTATGCGCGGCCTGCTCAGCGAGTGTCGACTCGAACTGCATCGGGCGTCCGCCGGGGCGATAGTCGTGGCACGTAAAGACCCGGGTTTCAGGCGGAAGTGTCCTGTAGAGCCGCGAGATCGACGTGTAGAGCTCGTCCGCGGAGCCGCCCGGAAAGTCGCAGCGCGCGGTTCCGTAATCCGGCTGGAAGAGGGTGTCGCCCACGAAGAGGGCATCGCCGATTCGATAGGCCATGCAGGCCGGCGTATGTCCCGGGGTATGCAGGGCCTCGATCTCGAACGGGCCGACGTCCAGCTTTTCGCCGTCGGCGAGCAGAACGTCGAAGGGTCGCCCGTCGGTCGGCAGGGAGTCGCCGAGATTGAAGATCTCCCGGAAGACCTGCTGCACCATGGAGATCCGCGCGCCGATCACGCTGCGCGCGCCATAGCGAGCCTTGAAGTACGGAATCCCCGTGATGTGGTCGGCGTGGGCGTGGGTATCGAGCACATAGGGGACGCGCAGGCCCCGGTCATCGAGGAAGGCGCTGACGGCATCGGCGGATTCGGTCCAGGTGCGTCCGCTGGCCGGGTCGAAGTCGAGCACCGAGTCGATCACGATGCCCACCCGGTCCTCGGGGTCGAAGACGACGTAGGTCAGCGTCGAAGTGCGCACGTCGAAGAAATGCTGGATCTGCATCGGGCTCCGTCTCCGCCTTTCTATTACACCGGGATCCGCCGCAGCGCTCCGATCATTCACCCCTCACCGCTGGCCGCGGCGCTCGCCCGCGCGATCGAATCCACCGTCGCGAGCAGCGACTGGCCGAGGGTGCGCAATCCGCTCGGCGTCAGATCGTCGCGGAAGACCTGCAGCGTGAGGGACAGGTCGACCTGGCCGTGGGCGTCGAAAATGGGCGCGGTGAGCGTGCTGATCCGGAGCGGGGCCCGGCTCTCTTCGGCGAGCTGATAGGGGCCGAGACCGAGCTCGTGAATGATCTCGCGCATCTCCCGCGGAAGCGATTCCGAGCGCGGGTTCTCCGCGAGAGCGACCAGCAGATCGCCGAGCTGGCGCCGCCCCGCGACTTCGAGGGCCACCGAATAACCCCGCTCGCGCACCTGCCGCAGGATCTCGCGCTGGCGCTTCTGCTCGCGCCGCGGCGCCCCGCCGCGCAGCAGCCAGCGCTCGATCTCGTCCTCGGCGGCCCAGGCGAAGAAGACCGACGAGAGCGGCGCCATCATCGGGATGCGCTGGCCGACCTGGACGGTCCTGCCCGGACCCGCGGACGGTCCTGCCCGAGCGACACAGAATGCGTCGGTGCCGGCGCGGACGAATGCGAGGGTTTCGGTGCCCTGCTCTCGGGAGAGCTCGCGCATCGCGCGGCGGGTCTCCTCGATCGCGCGGTGGCCGCGGAGCGCGGCATCGCCGATTGCGACGAGGGCGGGGCCGAGGCTGAAGCGGCGGTCGTTGGGACCGCGTTTCAGGTAGCCGCACTCGTTGAGCGCGATCAGCAGATTGTGGGTCGAGGCGAGATTGATGCCTAGACGCTGTGCGATTTGGGAGTAGGAGAACGATTCGTCGGGATGGGCGGCGAGAAAATTCAGCACGTCCGCGGCCCGGGTCGCCGAGAGCGCGCGCCGCGGCATCGCGGTTCAGCTTGCTTCGTAGAACCGCAGCGCGGCTTCGAGAGCCGGCGCCATCCGCCGCGGCGTTGGGTCGTAGGTCGGCGACAGGATGCGCAGCATACGCGGCAGCGTGAAGCGGCCCTGCACCCGCCCGAAGGCGCGGTCCTTCGCTTCGGCGTTTGCGGGATAGGTGCCGCGCTCGCGATCAACGGCCTTCAGATGTTCGGCGACGCGATTGCAGTAGCGCTGCAGGTGGGACAGGAAGGCGAAATAACCTCGGAGACGGCGGAAGCTGCCGGGATGGAGGGCGTGCAGCACGTCGTGGCAGACGCAGCGGTGTTCGAACTCTTCGGCGAGATGCCAGGCCCAGAGACCACGGCCGGCCGGGTCGGCGGTACGCAGGAAGGGCTCGGCCGGGCCGAAGAAGAACTCGGCCCCGACGAGGCCCATGCACTCGAAGCCCTCGCAGTAGGCGAGGTTCCAGGCGAGCGAGTGGTCGCGCAGGAAGCGATCGAAATCCGCCTTCACCTCGGCCTCGAACGCCTCGAGGCCGGGGTAGTGACCGCGGAGCGCCTCGTTGTATTTCGCATGGAGCCGGAAATGGTTGGCTTCCTGATGGTTGAAGATGTCGATGTCGCGGATCAGGTCCGCATGCCGATCGGGGTCGAGCTGCTCACGGGCGAGCTTCTGGACCTTGATCAGATAGGGCTCGAGGTAGGGCAGCATCGTCGATGCCGCGTCGAGCTGATAGGCGTAGCCGGGCGCATCCGGAATCCAGCGGGCCGGCGCGTGCGAAAAATCGAGCGAGGGGCGTCTTGCCTTCACCCCTCGACTCTATCCGTCCGGCTCGTGTGTCACCAGACCCCGCCCGCCCCGCCCGGGCGGCCGGGGTTGCCCCTGGCCGGGTGCATCGGGGAGAATGAAACGCGCACGGGTCGATCGACGAGGAGCCCGCAATGGCGGCGAGCGCGTACGAAGTCCATGACATCGACCTCTTCGACCATCGCCAGAGCCAGGCGATGCACGAGGTCACGCGCGCCTGGCGCAGGTCGACGCCGATCGTGCGCGTGGCGCCGAGCCTCTTCTACGTCGCCCGCTGGCACGACTGCTGGGAAGTCCTGCGCGATCCCGTGACCTTCGGCAACGCCAACGGCTTCAAGATCGTCGACATTCCCGAGGAGGAGCGGATGCTCGGCGAGATGGATCCGCCGCGCCATCCGCTGCTCCGGCGCGTGATGCGGACGGGCTTCACGCGGAGCTACGTCGCGGGCCAGCTCGATTACGCGCGCCAGCGGGCGAGCCAGCTCGTCGAGGCGATCGCGGCGAAGCCGTCGGCGGAGCTCGTGTCCGAGCTCTGCGATCGCCTGCCCAACGACGTGTCGCTCCACATGCTGGGTGTCCCCGAAGAGGATTCGCAGCAGCTGATCGACTGGGCGAAGGAACTGCTCCACAGCGAGTGGACCTCGAAGCACGAAACCGCGCGCGGCTACGGCATCGCGGGTGGCTTCCCCGAATTCTCGGCCTATCTCGATGCCCTCGTCGATGCCCGGCGCCGCCCCGACGCGCCGGACGACGTGCTCGCGCGTCTTGTGAACGCGACGCTCGCTGGAAAGCCGCTCTCGGCGACGGTGCTGCGAACCCTCGCGGTCCAGCTGATCGTCGGCGGCTTCTCGACGGGGACGAATATGGTGGGGAGCCTCGTCTACCGCGTGCTCCGCAGTCCCGAGCTGCATGCACGGCTGCGAAGCGACCTCTCCCTCGTCCCGGCCGCCGTCGAAGAGTCGCTGCGCCTCGATCCCCCGGTCCTGTTCGTGCTGCGCAACGTCATGCGGGACACCGAGCTGCAAGGCATCCCGCTCGCGAAGGGCACGCGCCTGGCCCTCGGCATCCTGTCGGCGAACCGCGACGAGGCGGTCTTCGAGGATCCCGACGCGTTCCGGCTCGACCGCGGTGCGCCCCAGCATCTGACCTTCACGGGCGGGGCGCATCTCTGCATTGGTGCAAGCACGGCCCGGCTCGTCGGCTGCGAGGCGCTGCGGGCCTTCGTGCAGCGCTTCGACGTCGGCGAGCTCGAGTTCGAGCCGGGCTTCGAATACCACGGCGTGCCGGTCTTCCTCGAGCACGGTCCCGAGCGCCTCGACGTGCGGCGTGCGATCGAGGCGAGCGCGTCGCGTTCGAGCCGCGGGCGTTAGGGACGTGCGGCGATGACCGAGGCGTCGATCGTCAACCCGCTCGGTTTCGGCCTGCTGCTGACGGCGCTCTACATGCTCCGCTTTCGCGGCTGGCGGCGGCCTCGGTTCCTGCTGGCCTACTTCGCGTTCTT
>JANNQH010000657.1:0-3275 GCA_031400655.1 Deltaproteobacteria bacterium
GCGGCCGCCGCGTCGCCGCCGTTGAGCGCAAATCCCCCGCCCCAGCCCGCGGCGATTGCGACGTACTGCTCGCCCGCGATGGCATAGCTGATCGGCGCGGCGATGATGCCGGTGCCGGCCGGGTACTCCCAGAGGAGCTTGCCGGTGCGGGCGTGGTGGGCGGTGAAGCGGCCGGTCGCGGTGCCCTGGAAGACGAGCAGGCCGGCGGTCGCGAGGACGCCGCCGTTGGCGATCGTGTCGCGCGGGACGCTCCAGACCTTCTCCTGCTTCACGGGATCCCACGCGAGCAGCTCGCCCGCGGCGGCAGCGGCCGGGAATTGGCGCGCCTTCGTGAGGTCGATGCCGGTGTTGCGCGGCGAGCCGTTCACGAACTGGAAAGGCTTCGGCGCGGGGACGTAGTAGCCGGAGGCGTGCTGGGCGGGGATGTAGGCGAGGCCGGTCTTCGGGCTGTAGGCCATCGAGTGCCAGTTATGCGCGCCCATCGGGCCGGGCTCGATCGATGCAGGCTTGCTCGAATAGTCGCCGCGACCCGTCTCGATCGGCCGGCCCGTCCGCATGTCGACGTGGCTCGCCCAGCTCACATCGACGAAGGGCTCAGCGGAGAGCAGGTCCCCCGTCGCCGCATCCAGGACATAATAGAAGCCGTTCTTCGGCGCCTGCATCACGACGCGCCGCTTCGTGCCCGGCTCGAGCTCGAGGTCGGCGACGATCAGGCTCTGGGTCGCCGTGAAGTCCCAGTTGTCGCCGGGAGTCGTCTGGTAATGCCAGACGAGCTCGCCCGTCTCGGGGCGCAGCGCCAGGATCGACGACAGAAAGAGATTGTCGCCGCCGCCCGGGCTTCGCAGATGACGTGCCCATGGGGAGCCATTGCCCGTGCCTATATAAAGAAGGTCGAGCTCCCGGTCGTAGGCCATCGAGTCCCAGACCGTTCCGCCGCCGCCGACCTTCCACCAGAGATCGCCCTTCCACGAGGGCAGCGCCCATTCGAGAGCTTTCGACTCCTGGGGCTGATCGGGCGGACCGGGCACGGTGTAGAAGCGCCAGGCGAGCTTGCCCGTGTCGCGATCGTAGGCCGACACATAACCCCGTACACCGAGATCCGCGCCGGCGTTCCCGATGATGACGTGGCCGCGCACGACGCGGGGCGCGCCGGTGATCGAATAGGGCCTCTCGGGATCGACGGTCAGCGTCTCCCAGATTCGGCGGCCGGTCTTCGCATCGAGGGCGATGAGACGCCCATCGAGCGTTCCGAAGAAGATCCGACCGCGGTGGTGGGCGACGCCGCGATTGACGACACCGCAGCAGAAGAGCTTCGCCCGCGCCCGCGGCACCTTCGGGTCATAGCGCCAGAGCGGCTTGCCCGTGGCCGCGTCGAAGGCGTGGACGACGCTCCAGGCGGAGGAGAGATAGAGGACGCCATTGACGACGATCGGCGTCGCCTCGATCCCGCGATTCGTCCCGAGGTCGAAGGCCCAGGCGAGACCCAGCTTCGCGACGTTCAGCGAGTTGATGTCGTCGAGGGGGCTGTAGCGCTGCTCCCAGGCGTCGCGGCCGTGAAGCGGCCAGCCGGAGCGGCGGTCGGAACCGGTCGATCGGATCGCCGAGTCGGCCGGTCCCGCGGCGACAGACCGATCGCTCTGCTTCGCGTCACTCGTCCGTGTCGCCTCACAACCGGAGGCGAGGATCGCGATCAGGAGCGCGGCGACTAATGCCTTCATTCTTCGGGTGACCAGAGCACGGGGAGGCCCGTGCCGAAGTGGTAGTGCCGGGGCTCGCGTTCATAGCGCGTCACGAAGGTGGTGTCCGCGCGGGTGGTGCTCGGCTGACCGTTGTCGGTCCGCGTCCAGGAGCCCGTGCTGCGCAGGTTCGGCTTGCGGTCGCCGACTAGGTAGTAGGCGCGGAAGGTTCCGTAGAAGCCGACGAGGAAATCGCCGGCGCGGCCGACGTCGGCTTCGAGCTCGATGCCGGGGCCCAGGCTGTGGTAGCCCTTCTCGGTCTGGGTCTTGATGAAGAGCGTGCGGCAGGGGGCGCAGTCGTTTGTGTTGGGACCGGCCCCCTCGATCTCGCCCCCGCCCAATACGGTCTTCATGGTGTCGCGGCTGTACATCCATTCGAGGGTGGGACGAAGACGAAACTCGCGTTCGAACGCCTCGAAGTAAATTACGCTCCCGATCCCGCCCGACAGCACGACGGGCAGATCGGCGAAGACGGGCGACGCGATGTCGAGTGTGCCGCCGATGGACCAGAGCAGTCCCTGCGCGTCGTCGTCCGTCCTCCGCGACGTATCGCTCGACATCCGCGCGGCACGCCCATCGACGAAGCCCGTAGTAAAAAGCGAGGCGCTGGGAATCCATCGCCTCTCGATACGCGCCGGACCCGATGATTCGTTCGCGCCGCGCACCGGGTCCGCTACGGCAACCAACCCGGCGAACACGCACAATGACGAGGCCAAGGCGCATCCGGACCCTACACGTGCCTTCATGGCCCATTTGGGTAGCACGCACGTTTTCCATTCCCAACCGGCCGGAAGCGCGTTCCGGGATTCACCCGCCAGCGCGAATCGTGAACGGTGCCCCGAGGCGAATTTAGAGAAAAGGATCCGCAAGGATCGGGCGACGAGCGGGGACCGTCGTACGTTCTGGATGCTGGCGAGGGTGGCCCTTTCGTGGGTCGTCACCATCGGATCCGCCTGGGCACGAGCAGGTGATCCAGCGACGGCCGAATCCCCGAGCGACCCCTTTCTCGGGGGTCGAAAAGATGATCGTCGTCGGATCCGACCTCGTGCAATCGCTGGCGCCGACAAGCCTTGCGGTCACGTCCGTCGATGCGCTGCAGCCTTCATCTGCGGCGTCGGCCTCGACAATTTCACGGCGAACGCGACCAGAGCCGTGGCGTTTTACGTCGACGACGCTCCGCGCAACCTGCCCGCGATCCAGCTCGGTCTGCTCTACGACGCGAGAACGTCCAGATCCAGCACTCGACGGTATCGAATACGCCATCGACCCTCGATCGCTGGGGACGCATCACACCTCGCCAGGACGCGACCTGGAGCGACGATGTCAACTTCGATCCGTCCGGCAGCCCGGGCTTCGTCGGCAACCTCGTCGGCGACCCGCGCACGAACGGGGTCACGGAGCGGCTCACGGCACCGCGTACCCGAGCGCCCGCAGCTCATCGGCTTCTTTTTCATCCAGATCGACGTTGACCGGCGCGCTGGCCCACGCAGGCGGCTTCTGCTCGAAATAGCCATCGGCGAGCTTTCGCAGCTCGTCGGC
>JANNQH010000658.1:0-1975 GCA_031400655.1 Deltaproteobacteria bacterium
CGCTACTGAGGCGTGCTTCCTCGGATCCAGAGTCGGATCCAGACCCGCGGAGTCAGTCCTCTTCGTCGCGCTGCAGCGTGTCCGCGAGCGCCGCGACGCGGGCTTCGAGGGCGAGCAGTCTCCGGCGCAGATGAAGCGCCACGTGGACACCCGCCGGATTCACGCCGAGCTCTTCGATCATGAGGGCTGCGATCCGCAGCTCCTCCGCCTCCCGCGAATCGAGAAAGTCCGACTCGAAGAGCCCTTCTCCGCGCAGGCGTTCGAGCAGTCCCGCGTCCCCGCCGAGATGGATGAGCACTTCACGGATCTCGATCCGGCGGGCGTGCGTCATGGGAACAGCCCCTTGCGCGGATTCTCCTCTGCGAGCTCGCGCAGCGCCTCCTCGAGCTTCGGCCCCGCCTCTTTGGGCACCATGATCTTGATCCGCGCGTAGAGATCGCCGGCCGCCGTCGTGCGGGAGGCGGGCACGCCCTGGCCGCGCAGACGCAGGCGGCTGTGGCTGCTCGTGCCGGGGGGAATCGTGAGCGTCGCCTTGCTGTCGAGGGTCGGGACCTCGACGCGCGCGCCCGAGACAGCTTCGGCGAGGGTGATCGGAAGATCGAACTCGAGATCGCTGCCCTCTCGGCGGAAGACGGGATGCGGCTCGACGCGCACCTGGATCCAGAGATCGCCGGGCGCGCCCCCGTTGCGCCCCTCGCCACCTTTGCCGGGAATCCGCAGTCGCCCGCCGTCGCTCACGCCCGGCGGGATGCGAACCGTGATCTGTTCTTCGACCCGGCTTCCATCGGGGCGCGGCCGCGCAATTCCGATCCGACGCTCACCGCCCTTCACGGCCAGGTCGAAGTCGAGCGACATCGAGGCCTCGACGTCCGGCCCGGACATCGCAAAGCGCGCCCCCGCCCGCTCTCCGCCCCCACGCGCCCCGAAGCCGCGCAAGAGGTCCTCGATGCCCCCGAACGCATAGCCCTCGCCGAAGTCCTCCGCGTCCGGTGCACCGAAGCGCGCCCCGAAGCGATCGCGCGCAGCCCGGGCCCGGTCGGCGTCGAAGCCCGCCGCGAGGGAGACCTCGCCGAACTCGTCGAATTGACGCCGCTTCTCCGGATCGGAGAGGACATCGTAGGCCGCCGAAACGTCCTTGAAGCGGGCCTCGGCCTTCGCATCGCCAGGATTCAGATCGGGATGCGTTTCGCGGGCGAGTCGGCGATAGACCTTCTTGATCTCGTCGACCGGCGCATCGCGCGCCACGCCCAGGACTTCATAGGGATTCATCGAACCGCTGCCCCCGGATCGCGCTGACCATGCGAGAAGCTCGCGTCAATCGACCAGCGCGTCGAGCTCTTCGTAGCTGTCTTCGAGCTCGGTCATCAGCGATTCGACCTCGGCGGCGAGGCTCGGTGCCACTTCGTCCCCGGTCTGCACCGCAATTTTGTTGAGGCCGACCTCGAGTCGCAGCCATCGCTCTTCCTGCTCTTCCCACAGGATCTGCGCCTCCTGGTCGAGGTCGTCGTCCTGCTCGCGAATCCGCCGGCGGATCTCCGCTCGGGTGTGCCGCAGCTCCTCGATCGTCGACTCGGTGTCACTGATCCAGGCAGCGCCCAGCTTCTTCTTGCTCGGCTCGGGCTTCCCGGCTGCAGTCTTCTTCGGTTCGGTCTTCGCCATCTCTGGTGGTCTCTCGTCGTCTCTCTGCGACTCTCTGCGTCTCTCGTCTGCGCTCGTCTTCGATCGCCTCGTCTCGAAGACCCATGCGGTCGCCCGTCGGCCCCCAGAGAATTCCCGTTCGGGCCGGATCGCGCCAGCACCCGGAAACCCCACCCGGCGGAGGAGCGCGGCCGCCGGACCGCTACCGATTCCGCGGCCCGCCGAGCCAGCCCTTGGTCCGGAACCACCAGAGCATCGCCAGGGCGAGGGCGAGCATCCCGCCCATCACGATCGGATAGCCCAGACGGGCGCGCAGCTCGGGCATGTAGTCGAAATT
>JANNQH010000659.1:0-1816 GCA_031400655.1 Deltaproteobacteria bacterium
GTCGAGCGCGAGGCCGTCGAGGCGCGTGAGGGCGTGGCGGTGGCCGACGGTGGGGAAGCTCGTGCCGAGCATGCATTTGCCGCGGCCGGAGCCTTTCATGAAGTCGACGAACACCGCGGGCCAGCGGTGCGCCGGCCAGGCGGCGGTTCCGATGAAGACGTTCGGAAACTTCATCGCCATCGCGACCGCTTCGTCGGTCCACGGCCAGCCGAGGTGGGACAGCACGAAGCGCACGCGGCTGAAGTAGATCGCGGGGCGGTCGATGCCGACCGGCTTGCCGCATTCGGAGGGCAGCAGGCCGCCCGAGGTGCCGGCTTGCATGATGACGGGGACGTCGTGGTCGGCCGCCAGCGCGTAGTAGGGATAGTAGTCGCGGTGGTCGAATGGACGGTCCCAGCTGTGGGTGTGGACATGCAGCCCGACAAATTCCTTCTTGGCGAGGGCTTCGGCGGCTTGCCGGACGCCGTCCTGGCCCGTCGTCGGGTCGAGGCTGTAAAGGCCGGCGAAACGACCGGGATGCGCTTTTGCAAGCTTTGTCACGAGCGCGGGCGAGCTCGTGTAGCGCTCGTAGGCGAAGGGGAGGGCGTGCTCGGGAACGTCACAGGCCGGCAGCAGCAGCGTCGAGAAACCGATCGAGTCCATCCGCGCGAGCATGCCGTCCGGCTCGCTGAAGGAGTCGTCGTCCGACCTGCGAATCTTGAGCGCCAGGCCCTGGGCCTTGATGACCTCTTCCCAGCGCGTGCGGTGCGCGAGCGTGAAGCCGTTGCACCAGGTATCGATCGCACCCATTCGTATTCCTCGGCTCTCGTTCTCGATTTGCGTTGCGGCGGCTTGCTCGCGCCCTGCGAAGGCGCTCTCAGCGCTCGTCGCGGAAGCGCTTCGGCTTGGGAGCGGTCTTGATCTCGGTCCAGGCATCCAGCGAATCGGGTCCCGACACGGCGACCTTGAGGCGGACGCCAAAGCGCTCCTTCAGGCGCGCCTCGGTTGCACGCACGATGTCGTCGTATTGCGACGCCTCTGCCCGCGTGGTGACGTGGGCGATCATCTCATCCCGCTCAGCCTCGCGGACAGCGCGCACGAAGTACTCGTGCTCGAGCCGCGGATCCTCGAGCGCCACCTCGCCGATCGCCTCGGGCCAGATGTTGACGCCGCGCAGCTTCACCATGTTGTCCGCGCGGCCGGCGAACGGAGCGATCCGCCGCAGCCAGCTTCCGCAGCCGCATTTCTCCCGCGGCAGCAGCGTCGAGAGATCCTGGATGTTGTACCGGAACTGGGGGCTGCCGGTCTTGTAGATCTCGGTGAGACAGATGCTGCCCTGCTGGCCGTCCGGCAGCGGCTCCTGGGTCTCGGGGTCAACGACCTGCACGATGAAGGCGTCCTCGAAGACGTGGAGCCCCATGCGGGCGGGACACTCGATCGCGACCCACTGAACCTCGTGGAAGCCGTAGGACTGATAGTTCGGAATACCAAAAGTCTTTTCGAGCTTTTCGCGATCACCAATGTTGGGCAGCGCCTTGAAATTGAAATCCTTCTTTGGGTCGAGGCCCATCTCGCGCGCGACGTCCGCGAGATGCAGGAGATAGTCGCCCGTCGTCAGGATTGCGGTCGCCTTGTACTGGCGGGCGAGCTCGACCTGGCGGCGGCTGCTCGTCACGTTGCCGGTTCCTGTCGTCAACACGACGCAGGAGAGCCAGCGGTGGAGCGCTTCGTCCATCGAGAAGGCGCCGTTGTGCGTCGAGTAGGCCCAGGCGTTGACGACGACGTCGCCAGGCCGGATGCCCTGTGCATAGAGCGCCCGGGCCGTCAGGATGGCGCC
>JANNQH010000660.1:0-3532 GCA_031400655.1 Deltaproteobacteria bacterium
ATCGAGCCAGCCCATGGACTGGATCACCGCGTTGTAGACGAAGAAGACCGGCACGAAAGTCAGGAAGAATTTCTCGGCCCAGGCCTTGTCGGGATTGGTCGAGAACCAGTGGGCTTGGCTCTTGCTCATGCGCGGCTCCTCGCATTGGTCGCTCTCATCCGGTCGGACGGAGCTGCAGCGCGATCGTATCCGGCGGGTTGCATGAAGTCACGCACGAAAGCGAGCCCTGTTCGGTTCACGCCGGGCGATCCCCGCGACCCGGTGATCCGGCGCGAGCTCGATCGTCCAGTCCACCCGGCCGGGCAGGCTCGCCAGCATGTCGAGGGTGATCCGCTCGTAGTGTTGGACGAAGCGTTCGATGGCGGCGGCGTCCATTCGCTGCTCCGGGGGCCGCTCGGCTTCCTGCTCGAGACGCCAGCGGCGAACGGCGGCGAGATCCGGGGCGCGCAGGAAGACGATCCCGTCGAGCAGCGACCAGAGCTCGGCATAACCCGATGCGAGCTGCTCGTTCGCATGACGCCGCCAGCGGCCGTCCGGATCGTGCTCCCGCTCGAGCGCATTGCAGGGCTCGACGAGCTCCGCTTCCCCGACACTCCGCGCGCCGATACACCATCCCTCGACGACCACGAGATCGAAGGGCCCTTCGATGCGGCGAGTCCCGACCCGGTCGTCACGGCCCTTGTCAAAGCGGGGCACGTCGACCGCGCCTGACCCAGCGAGCGCAATCAGGTGCTCCCGCAGCAGGCAGACGTCATGGGTGCCCGGGGGCCCGCGCGTCTCGAAGAGTGGGTGCACGCGCGCGGCCAGCGCGAGACGCTCCGCGCGCGGCAGGTAGTAGTCGTCGAGGGCGAGCGTGCAGACCCGCAGACCGAGATGAGCACCGGCCTGCTCGAGCAGGCGAGCGAGCGTCGACTTCCCGGTGCCCTGCCCGCCCGCGAGTCCGACGCGCCGGGCTCGCGATTCCCTAAAGCTCTCTGCGAGCAGCGCCGCCAGCTCGCGGAAATCGCGGGGCGCATCCGAATCGGAGCCGTCGGTATCCAGACTACGCTTCTTCCGCAATCGATCTCCCCGGTTCCCAGACTGAAGGCGATGCTAGCGTCGAGGCGAGGGCAGAGGGTCGGTCGCCGGGACGCAAATGCATCGTGCAGCAAGGGCCCGGACGCGCCGCATCGCCCAACAGGGAGCTTCGACATGACGATTCGCGCTGGATTCATCGGCCTTGGCAATCAGGGCAAACCCATCGCCGCCCATCTGGCACCCGCCGGTCTCGCCACGACCGTCTTCGACATCGCTCCGGCCCCCATGGCGGAGCTCGTCCGAGGCGGCGCGAAGGCCGCTGCCAATCCCCGCGAAGTCGGTGCGCAGTCCGACGTCGTCGGCATCTGCGTAGCCGAGGATGACCACGTCCTTTCAGTTGCGTTCGGCGATGAGGGACTGCTCGCGGGAATGAAACGGGGCGGCCTGATCCTGATCCACAGCACCGTCCTCCCCCAGACCGTCGAGCGGGTCTCCCATGCGGCGGCCGAGCTCGGGATCGAGGTCATGGACGCTTGCGTGACCGGCGGTGCGGACCGCGCCGCGGCGCGCAGACTCGTCTACATGGTGGGCGGGTCGGAGTCGGGGCTCGCGAAGGCGAAGCCCTATTTCACGGCGACGACCGACCAGGCGGTCATCCACGCCGGGCCCCTCGGCTGCGGTGCCAAGCTGAAGCTCTGCGTCAACATGAATACGAACATCCTGTTCGCGGCGGCCATGGAAGCGACGAATCTCGCGCGGGCCTCCGGGCTCTCGCCCGAGCTGCTCGAGCAGGTGTGTCGCGCAAATGGACAGTTCACCGAGATGACGCTCGCGTACCTGGCCGGCAGGAAGCGGCCCGACAGCGTCCTCGCCGGCGAGGCCAATCAGCGATTCGCACACAGCATGGCGGCCCTCGCCGAGAAGGATCTCGCCTGGGCACTCCAGCTCGCCCGCAAATCCGAGGTTTCGCTGCCGGTCACCGCGGTCGTGTCCCAGCTGGCGGCCGGCGTGTACGGCGTGCGCAACACGAAGCGGCTGTAGTCGAATTCGACGAGCGCCAGGCGATCGTTCACAGCGTCTCGTTGCGGACTACCGAGCGCGATCGGGCCGTGCCGCGCGCGCCGTGAAGATCGGCAAATCGAGAATCGAGAGCACCCCCGCCCTCGCCTCGCACACGACCGGAATCGCATTGACGACCCGCATCGCGGTCCCGGTGATCCCCGCCGTGTTGTGGTCCCCGTCCTCGCCCGCCGGCTCGAGCTCGCAGGTGATCGAGGGCGAGCCCTTCACCTCGATCTTGTAGCCAGAGGTCTTGCCGGGGGATAGGCGATCCCAAGCGGGCCCGATGTCGTCGCGCAAGCGGTTGACGTGGGCGGCGACGAGCATCGGCTTGCCGTTCACGATGCCCTGGACCTCGAAGCGAACGCCTGCGCAGGTTCCCTTCTCGATCCGTCCCATTTTCGTGTCGAAGGTCTCCGGCGCCGGCAAGCGCTCGTGGACTTCCCGGATCTCGTCGAGCTGGACGCCGAGCGCATCGGCCAGCAGCACGACCATGCCGCCCCAGCCGCCCTTCAACATGCCCGGCTGGAGCAGCGGCGCCGCGAAGTCGAGGGGGCGGCCGAAGCCGAAGTAGACGCCGGTGAAGCCAGGATCTTCGTAGGTCGAGTAGTCCATCAGCTCGGAGACGCGGACCCCGTCGACGCGCTCGCAGACCGACGCGTGCGCGAGCGGGATCACGTCGCCCGACCAGCCGGGGTCGAAGCCCGAGGTGAATAACGTCGTGCCGCCCTGGCGGCAGGCTTCTTCGAGGCGATCGCGGATCTTCGGGCTCGCAAAAGGTGGATAGACGAGCGAGACGATCGCCGTGTTCACGACGTTCTTGCCCGAGGCGAGGATGCGGCAGAGATCGTCGATGGTCTCGCGGATTCGCGTCTCGCCCTGCGCCATGTAGGAGACGCAATCGGCATCGAGGGCGAGCAGCGCTTCGACATCGTCCGTCGCCCGGATGCCGGTCGCTTCGCGGAGATCGCCGAGCTCGGCGGCATCGCGCCCGAGCTTGTTCGGCGAATGCGCGTGAACGCCCACCAGCTCGAGATCGGGATGGCGGACGATGCCGCCGATCGCCTTGCGGCCGGCATTGCCGGTGCCCCACTGGATCACCCGATAGCGCTTCGACGCGGCTTGCTTCACGGTCGCGGTTCCTCACCGGCAGGCGCGTTCTGCACGCCCGCTCGCTTCACTTCTTCTTCAGCTTCTTCGCGTTCTTCGCCTTCTTTGTGTCGGCGTGGCCCGTCCGGTAGTCGCCGAACTTCGAGTCGCGCCTCTGGAGCGCGGTCGTCAGCTTGCCCTTGCCGGCGCCGGTCTGGCTGATGAAATCGCCGAAGCTCTTCTGGTGGATCGCCATGGCGCAGAGCTCGGTCCCCTGGCGAATACCCTGCCGCAGTCCCATGACCTCCATCTGGCGATGCACCGCGCGCTTGTTGAGGGCGACGATGTCGGGCGGGAGCGACGCGAT
>JANNQH010000661.1:0-5792 GCA_031400655.1 Deltaproteobacteria bacterium
CGCGAGCCGTCGCCCGCCGCCCTCGACGCGCTCCTCGCCGAGGAAGTCGTCTTCCATTCCCCGATCGTCCACACACCGCAGCGCGGCCGCGCGCTCGCGAAGCTCTACCTGATGGGTGCGTTCCAGGTTCTGGCCGCTGAACGCCGATTCCGCTACGTGCGCGAGATCGTGGGCGAACGGGATGCCGTCCTCGAGTTCGTGACCGAGATCGACGGGATCACCGTCAACGGCGTCGACATGATCTGCTGGAACGACGAGGGGAAGATCGTCGACTTCAAGGTCATGCTGCGACCCTTGAAGGCGATCCAGACGGTCCACGCACAGATGGCGCGCGCGCTCGAGGCGATGAAGAACGCGTGAAAGTCGCGTGAACGGATCTCGAGTCGAGCGAACCTTCGCGCGGTTTTCGGGTGCGCTCGATCCGCGCGGCCCCGCTATGCTGCCCCTTGATGTCGCCTTCTCCCCGCCGTCCCTACCAGCTTCCGCTCTCCGACCTGAACGACAAGATCGAGGCCCTGCTCGAGGCCGCGCGCCGCGATTCGACGAATCCGGCCGACGTCGAGCTGGCGCGCCAGATTCTCGTGACGGGGCTTCATCTGCTCCGCGACGAGACCTCGCGCTCGGAGCTGAAGCTCGTGAACAGCGCCCTGAAGGAGCTCCGCCACGCCTTCCGCGTCTTCAAGCCCTACGCAGCGATCCGGAAGGTCGCGGTGTTCGGGAGCGCGCGCACGCGGCCCGAGCACCCAGACTGGATCCAGGCGCGTGAGTTCTCCGAGCGGATCGTGCGGTCGGGCTGGATGGTGATCACGGGGGCGGGCGACGGGATCATGGGAGCGGCCCAGGGCGGCGCGGGGCGCGATGCGTCCTTCGGCGTGAACATCCGGCTGCCCTTCGAGCAGCAGGCGAACGTCACGATCGCCGGGGACCCGAAGCTCATCAACTTCCGTTATTTCTTCACGCGCAAGGTCGTCTTCGTGAAGGAGGCCCACGCGATCGCGCTCTTCCCGGGCGGCTTCGGGACCCACGACGAAGGGTTCGAGGCGTTGACCCTGATCCAGACGGGGAAGAGCGAGATGGTGCCCATCGTCTTCGTCGACGAGCCGGGCGGGAGCTACTGGCGGGATTGGTTCGACTACGTGACGACCCATCTCGCAGGTCGGGGCCTGATCGATCCGACGGATCTCAATCTCTTCTGTGTGACGGATTCGGTCGACACGGCGGTGCAGGAGATCGAGGGCTTCTACCGCAACTACCATTCGAGTCGCTACGTCGACGGACGCCTCGTGCTCCGACTTCATGTCGCCCCCGACGACGCGCAGCTCGAAGCGCTGAACGACGAGTTCGCGCGGCTGCTCGAGTCGGGACGGATCGAGCGCGCGACGGCGATGTCGACGGACGAGAGCGAGATGCCGCATCTCCCGCGGCTGCGGCTCCACTTCAATCGCCGGGGGATCGGCCGGCTCCGCTCCCTTATCGATCGCCTGAACGAGCTCGCCCTCGAGCCCGCGCCGCCCTTCGACGCCCGCCGGCGCGCCATCTTCGACGCGCCGCTCCCGCCCGGCCAGGCCGAGGCGGAAGAGGACGAAAGCGAGTGGGGCGTCGGCTGAGGTCGGGAGGCGGCAAACCTGCGTCCTTCGATCTAGGATTGGCGACCCGCCCGGGTGGCCATCATGGATGGAAGGCCACCGGGCCCTCCGAAGGTGACGAAGTCGTGTCCAGTTCTTTTGCTCGCTCGATCGACCTCCTCGATCACGCGCTCTACGAGGGCGATCCGCAGTCGACCTATACCTGGCTGCGCCAGAACGATCCGGTCTACCGGGACGAGACGAATCAGCTCTGGGGCATCTCGCGCCATGCGGACATCGTGGCGATCTCACGCGACCCGGAGCGATTCTCGAGCGCTTCGGGCTCGCGCCCCAACACGAACGGCTCGGGCTCGATGATCGACAACGACGATCCGAAGCACGTCGCTTTCCGACGACTCTTCCAGAAGGAGATCACGCCGCGCGGCGCGAAGAAGTTCGTGCCCCGGGTCCAGCGGATCGTCGACGACATCTTCCGCGGGCTCGCGGGGAAACGGGAATTCGATCTCGTGAAGGAGATCGCGATTCCGCTGCCGGTGCGGGTCATCGTCGAAACCCTCGGCCTCGAGGACCGCGACTGGCCGCGCTATGCGCAGATCGCCGAGATCACGATGGCGGCGGGCGGTGGCCCCCGGTATTACAGCGACCACATGATGCAGGTCGCCCAGGGCTATTTTCAGGAAGCCCTCGGCGTCGTCGAAATGCGAAAGCAGAAGCTCGGCGAGGACTGGTTTTCGCGAATCGTCAAAGGGGCGGCGGATGGCGCCGCAGCACGCAGCGACTTCGAGCTCGCCTCGGAGTCGTTGCTCTTCCTGAACGGCGGTAGTGACACGACCCGCCACGTGATCGCCGGCGGAACCCTGGCTCTGCTCCAACACAAAGACCAGCTCGAGCGCCTGCGCGCCGATCGCTCGCGGCTGCCCGCCGCGATCGAGGAAATGATCCGCTGGGTGACTCCGTTGCTCAACATGCGGCGCACTGCGACCGTCGACGTCGAGCTTCGCGGCAAGACGATTCGCGCCGGCGATCAGGTCCTCTTGATGTACTCCGCCGCGAACCGAGACGAGGAAGTCTTCAAAGATCCGCAGCGCTTCGACATCACGCGCTCCCCGAATCCGCATGTCGCCTTCGGGGTCGGGACGCATTTCTGCATGGGCGCCAATATCGCGCGGCTCGAGCTGCGCTGCGCGTTCGAGGCGATCCTAGATCGCCTGCCGGGGCTCGAACGGGCGAATGGCGATCCGCTCGTGCTCCACGCGCCGGCCTTTGCTTGTGGACTCATGTCGCTGCCGATCCGGCTGCGCGACGAGCGGGGCGTGCTGGCGGCCTGACGGCCCCGACGACCTGACGATCCGAAAAGGAGCTCGAAATGGGTAAACGCGCCGCTGCGATGGTCGGCTACACCGAGTGGGCCCCCCAGCGCACATGGGATCGCCCGATGTTCAGCATGGAGGCCTGCGCGGCGCTCGCGGCCGAGGCCCTCGCGGACGCGGGCATCGAGAAGAGCGAGGTCGACGGTCTCGTCGTCGGCGGGCTCCAGGAGTCGCCGCTCTTTCCGACCCTCGCGCTGGCGGAGTATCTCGGGATCGAGAGCTCGTTCAACGAGGTCGTCGACATCGGCGGGGCGACATCGGCGGGCATGATCTGGCGGGCAGCGGCGGCGATCGAGGTTGGAGCCGCCGAGACGGTGCTCGTGCTGGTGCCCTCGACGCCGGCCCCGATGGAGGGGGGAGCGGATCCGCGCAAGATGATGATGCCGCCCTATCTGATGGGCGATGTCTGGGGCTCGCCGCAGGGTCAGTTCGACATTCCGTATGGGCTCGTCGCCGCGACTTCGTCCTTCGCAATGGTCGCGACTCGCTACATGGCGAAATATGGTGTGAAGCCGGAGACACTCGCGAAGATCGCGGTGCACGAGCGGGACAACGCGCTCAAGAATCCGAAAGCGGTCTTCCGGGAGAAGCCGATCACGATCGAGGACGTCTTGAAGTCGCCGATGGTCTGCGATCCGATCCATCTGCTCGAGATGGTGATGCCCTGCTTCGGGGGCGGGGCGGTCGTGCTCACGTCCGCGGCAAGGGCGAAGCGATTGCGGCATCGGCCGGTCTTCGTGTCGGGCTACGGCGAGTGTGTGTCCCACAAGACCGTGACCTATATGCGCGACATGACGGACACGCCGGCGCGGCCGGCCGCCGAGCGCGCCTTCAAGATGGCGGGCGCGGATCGCAAACGGATCGATCTCGCCTCCTTTTATGACTGCTTCACGATCACGGTGCTCCTCACGATCGAAGACGCGGGCTTCGCGGCGAAGGGCCGTGGCGGTCAGTTCGTCGAGGAGCATGACCTCCGCTACGACGGCAACTGGCCGCTCAATACCCATGGCGGTCAGCTCGGCATGGGGCAGGGCGGCTCGGCGGGCGGGCTATCGCACGTGCTCGATGCGCTGCGCCAGATCCAGGGTCGCGCGGGCGACGTGCAGCTGAAGAAGGCGGACCTCGCCTACGTGACGGGCGTCGGTGGATTGATGGCCGCGAACGTGGGCCTCGTGTTGGAGGGTGCGTGATGCGCGTCGAGCAGCCCTTCGCCGAAGATGGCCGGCCGATCCCGCGGCGGACGCCGACCTCTGCGCCGTATTTCGATGCCGCGCGCGCGGGCCGGCTCGAGCTCCAGCGCTGTCCCCGCGACGGCTTCTTCTTCTATCCGCGCTCGCGCTGCCCCAAATGCCTCGGCGATGATTGGAAATGGGAGCGCGTGAGCGGCCGCGGATCGGTCTACTCGTTCACCGTCGACCGCGTGGGCCTCGACCCGGCGCAGCGCTCGCAGCTCCCGCTCATCATCGCCGCCGTCGAGCTCGACGAGGGCCCGCGCATGACGACGCGCCTCGTCGGCTGTACTCCCGAGAGCGTCTCGGTCGGCCTGCCCGTCGAGGTCCACTTCGAGGATCTCGGCCGCGAGACGCTGATCCATTTCAGGCCGCGCCGTTTGGCGTCGGACGAGGAGAATCGATGAAGTTCGTGATCTCGGGCGCCTTTCAACCGCCGCAGCACCTCATCCCGCTGGCGATCGCCGCCGACGAAGCGGGCTATGCGGCGATCGGTTTCTCGGATCACGCCGTGTATCCCGAGACCCTCGACACGCCCTATCCCTACACCGCGGACGGCGTACGCCGCTACGACGAGATGACCGAGTTCCCCGATCCGTGGGTCACGGCGGGAGCGCTCGCCGCGGTGACGAAGCAGCTCCGCTTCACGACGAACGCCTTCGTCCTCCCGATGCGCAATCCTTTTCTCGCCGCCAAGCAGGTCGCGACCGCCGCGGCCCTCTCGAACAACCGCATCACGATGACGATCGGCGTCGGCTGGTCGAAGGTCGAGTTCGGATTGGTCGGCCAGGAGTTCGAGCGCCGCGGCAAGCGCGCCGACGAGATGCTGACGCTCATGCGCAAGCTCTGGAGCGGCGAGATGTTCAGCTTCGAAGGCGAGTTCTACCGCTGCGATCGACTCAAGATGACGCCGCCGGTCCCGACGGCACCGATCCCGGTCTGGGTCGGGGGCATCTCGGATTTCGCGCTCCGGCGCGCGGCGAGAAACGACGGCTGGCTCTCGGATCTCCAGACCAGTGCCGAGATCCTCGACTGCATCCAGAAGGTGCGGGGCTATCGCAAGGCGGCGGGCCGGAGCGAAGATTTCGACGTGCTGGCGAGCGCTTCCGATGCCCACGGCGTCGACGCCTACAAGAAGCTCGGAGACGGCGGTGTCACCCATATCTTGACCATGCCCTGGGCCTTCTATCACGGGATCACGGGCGAGCTCGACAAGAAGATCGACGGCATCAAGCGCTATGCGGACGACGTGATTCGCAAGCTGACCTGAGAGGGACCTGTCGTTTGGACCTGACCCTCCTCTCCGATCTCGCCGCGCTGCACGCCGCATCGGGCCCTGCCTGGCTCGGCGTCGCGTTTGGCCTGGGGCTGGTTCACGCCCTCGATGCCGATCACGTGATGGCGCTCTCGCTCTTCGCGACGCGCGGTCGTGGGGTGGCGGACGGCGTGAAGGCCGGGCTTCGCTGGTCGCTGGGTCACGGCCTCGTGCTGTTCGCCGTCGGGCTCGCGCTGGTCGCGTTCGGCCGCTCGCTGCCAGGATCGGTTGCCGCCCTGGCCGACCGCCTGGTCGGGCTCGTCATGATCGGCCTCGGTCTCTTCGTCTTTCG
>JANNQH010000662.1:0-3213 GCA_031400655.1 Deltaproteobacteria bacterium
CTGCATCGCGCGCGCGACGTTGTCGCCGAGGGTCAGCACGTCGCCGCCGGTCTGCATCGAGATCGCGAGACCGATCGCCGGGCGGCCGTTCACCCGGAACATCGGCTGCGGCGGATCCGCGAAGTCGCGCCGCACGTCGGCGATATCGCCGAGCCGGATCATGCGGCCCTGGGCGACGAAGGAGACGTCGCGCACGTCCTGCTCGGTCTCGAAAGCGCCCGTCACGCGCAGCGCAACCGCCTCGTCGCCGGTCTGGACGATCCCGGCCGGCCGCACCACGTTCTGCGCTTGCAGCGCCGCGATCAGCGCCGTGCGATCGAGTCCCAGACCGGACAGCTTCTCCATCGAGAACTCGACGAAGATCCGCTCGTCCTGGGCGCCGAGCAGCTCGATCTTGGAGACGTCCGGGACGAGCAGCAGCTTCGAGCGCACGTCCTCGACGTAGTCGCGCAGCTCGCGCGGCGAGAATCCGTCGGCCGTGAAGCCGTAGATGATCCCGTAGGTGTCGCCGAACTCGTCGTTGAAGAAGGGGCCTACGACGCCGCTCGGCAGCGTGTGGCGAATGTCGCCGATCTTCTTGCGCACCTCGTACCAGAGGTCGGGCACGGCCGCGGGCGGGGTATCGCCGCGCAGGCTGACGAAGATGGTCGTGCGGCCGGCCGTCGTGTAGCTGCGCAGGAAATCGAGGCCTGGAATCTCCTGGAGCTTTCGCTCCAGGCGCTCCGTCACCTGCAACAGGGTCTCGTCAACGGTCGCGCCGGGCCAGCCGGCCTGGACGACCATGGCCCGGAAGGTGAAGGCGGGATCCTCGTCGCGGCCGAGGTTGAAGAACGAGCCGAGGCCCGCCGCGATGGTCACGATCATCATGAAGATCACGATCGAGCGTTCGCGAAGCGCCCACGCGGAGAGATTGAAGGCGCTCACATCGCTCTCGCGCTCAGGCGAACCTTCTGACCGGGACGCAGGGCCTGCGCACCCGCAATCACCACGATGTCGTCCGGTGCGAGGCCTTCTGCGACGGTCACCTCGGCGACGCCGAAGCTCTCCAACTCGATGTTCTGGAGCGACACGGTGTTGTCGTTCGGATCGACGATCCAGACGGCCGGCGAGCCGTTCGTCGAGGTGAGCGCGGAGGCCGGGATCGTGATGGCCTGGCCCGAGCCCAGCGAAATCGTGCCGGTGACGGTCGAGCCGAGTCGCATCGCTTCCGGAGGATCAGTCAGCCCGACCTTCACCTCGAAGGTGCGCGTGATCGGATCCGCCTGCGGCGAGATCTCGCGCGCACGCCCGACCGTCTGCACCGAGGGGTCCGACGTCAGGGTGACGGTCACTTCGGGGTCCATGCCTCGCGCCGCCTCGATCAAGCGCGCCGGGACGTCGAACACGGCGTCGCGCCCGCCCTTGCGCGCGACCCGCAGGACCATCTGGCCGGCTGCGACCACCTCGCCCGGCTCCGCCCCGCGCGCCGTCACCGACCCCCCCGCGTCGGCGACGAGATCGTTGTAGCTGAGCTGCTCTCGCGCGGTGTCGAGCTGGGCCCGCGCCGCGACTACGCGCGCCTGCGCGGTGTCGCGCGCCTTCGTCGCACGCTCGAACACGGCCCTCGCCGCGACGCGCTGCTCGAACAGCCTGCGCTGGCGGTCGAACTCGAGCCGCGTGTCCGCGAGCTGGGCCTCGAAACCGGCGAGGTCCGCGCGCGCCGCGGTCAGCGCGTTGCGCGCCGTGACGGACTCGAGTCGCGCGACGACCTGGCCGGGTGTGACACGATCGCCCACGTTGGCGTTGCGTTCGATCATCCGCCCGGTGACGCGGAAGGCGAGGTTCACCTCCTCCTCCGCGGCGACCTGCCCCGTCAGCGAGGTCGTCTCGGCGCGGTCTTTCTTCTCGATCGTGACGGTCCGGACCGGACGGATCTCGTCCACCTGCGGCTGCTCCGGCGGTTGGCATGCCGCGAGCAGCCACGGCGCGGCGCATCCCAAGATCGCGGCCCAGAGCGCAGACGGAATTCTTCGGGTCGGCTCGAAACGCGCGCGCACGACTGCCTCCTTATTTCAGCCAATCGGTCCCGCCCACGTCCGGCGCTCGGCAAAACGATTCTACCCCAGCTGTGGTCCACTTCAAATCTGAATTCGACCGCTCGACCGAAGAGATCGCGGCGCCGCGGGAGAAACGGCGCAAGCCGGCGCGCATTGACACGAAAAGGGGCCGCGGTCACGCTACGACTCGAGTTCATGGAGCCGGGTACGGGATGTCGTTGCAATAGCGGCGAAGGTGGGTGCGCGATTACCGAGAACTTTCCGCGAGGCGACCGATGAGCGAGCCGCGAAATCCGATCCGATTCGATCCCGAGGACTTCAACGGCCCCACGCACGACACCATGGCGCCGGCACCGTCAGGGCCCCGCTCAGCGCGGGGCGCGTCGATGGCGCGCTGTGCGGTCGTGCTCGCGCTCGCGCTGACCGCCTGCACTGTCGACGGCGGCAGAGGCGGCAAGGGCGGAAAAATCGAGGGGACGCACTGGCTGCTCGAGCGCTACGACGTCTCGGGTGCCGCCACGGCGGTGCCCGCCGAGGTCGTCGCCGATGCCCGCTTCGACGCGGGCCGCGTCTCCGGATTCGGTGGCTGCAATGCCTTCAACGGCCAGGCGATCGTCTCCGGCGCGAGCCTTTCGATGGGTCCGCTCGCGGCCACCCAGATGGCGTGCAGCGGCGCGCCCGCCGACGTCGAGTCGGCGTATCTGGCGAACCTGGGCCAGGCGGCGAGCTATACGGCGACGGCGGAGTCGCTCGAGATCTTCGATGCCGCAGGCCTTCCCGTCCTCGTGTACCGGGTCGGTGCGGCCAACCCGCTCGCGGGCAACTGGACGGTCACTGGAGTCAACAACGGCCGCGAGGCAGTCGTCTCCCCGCAGCTCGGAACGACGATCACCGCGCGATTCTCTCCGGATGGCCAGGTCGAGGGCTCCGGCGGCTGCGCCCCCTACTCGGGCAGCTACTCGATCTCCGGACAACAGCTCCGGATCGGTCCGATCGCCTCGGCGCAGGAGGCCGCGTGCGAGCCGCCGATCATGGAGCAGGAGCGACAGTTCCTCGTCGCACTGGGCAGGGTGACGACCTTCGACCTATCGGGTCGAACGGTGATGCTGCGCGACGATGCCGGCGCGATGCAGGTGGTCCTGTCGCCTGAGGTCCTGTCACCCGATTAGTCGGCCCC
>JANNQH010000663.1:0-2666 GCA_031400655.1 Deltaproteobacteria bacterium
CGTAGAGCCGCGCCACGTTGTCGCAGGTGATCGCGGAGCACTCCTTCGCCGGGACGCCAGCCAGGATGCGGTCGAGGATCTCGCGCGAGCGCGGGAAGGTCGATTCGGTATGCGGATAGTCCGAGCCCCACATCAGCGTTCCGAGTCCGACGCTCTCCCGCTCGCGGATTCCGATCGCGTCTTCCTGGAAGCTCATGAAGCACTGCCTGCGAAAATAGTCGGAGGGCACGGCGCTCTTGTCCGCGAAACGGTGCCAATTGCCGCGGACCGGGCGCTGCGTGTAGGTGTAGTCCATCTGGAACAGGAAGAAGGGCGCCCAGGAGAGCTCGTGCTCGACCGAGCCGACGCGGAGCCTCGGATGTCGCTCGAAGACGCCCGAGAAGATCATCTCCCCCAGCGATTTGCGGACGAAATGGTCCTGTAGATAGAAGGCCGACTCCTTCACCTCGCGCACACTCTTCTGCGTGACGTCGACCGATGCTGCGGCGCGCCCGGTGGCGACGTGCATCGAGAGGGGCATCGCGAGATCCGCGGCCGCGGCCCACAGCGGCTCGTAGATCGGCAGGTCGTAAGGGCGGTCCGCCGGCGGGAGCACCGTGATCATGGCGCCCGCGAGCCCCTGCTTGCGACAGCGCGTCAGCTCCGCCACTGCCTCGCTCGGATCATCGACGTTGAGGAGCGCGATTCCCTTCAGCCGAAGCGGATCCTCGCGGCAGAAATCCGCGATGTAGTCGTTGTAGGCGCGCATCGCCGCCGAGCAGAGCGCGGAATCCGGGATGCCGTAGACGAGCAGCGCCTCGGAAGGGTAGAGGACGGATGCTGCGACGCCGTCCTCGCGGTTCTCCTCCACATAACGCTTGGGGTCGTAGGCGGCGGGCCGAACATCGTCGAAATGAGCCTCGATGATGAGCTCCGAGGACTGCTTCTCGAAGCGATCCCCCGTCTGGACTCCGAGAAACGACATCGAACGCTTCCCGTCGATCACCCACCAATCGCCCTTTTCCTCGCGCACCACCTGCGGCGCGCGGTCGCGAAAGGCGCGGTCGATGCGCGAAAGCCAGAGGTCGGGGGGCTCGATGATGTGCGAATCCGAGGAGATGAGGATCGACCTTGCCATGCTGGCCTCCGCTGCGGCGCGTCTCTGTCGGCGACCAGCATACCACCCGGCGATCACTCGCCGTTCTTCTCACGCCCCGCGCTGCTGGCCGACACGCTCGTCGCGTCAGGCCGGGCGCAGCTGGACGAGTCCCTTGCCGTTGTCGCGCATGATGAGCCGGATCTCGTCCTTCGAGAAGTCGTGGAGGTCGTCCACGAACGAGACGGGCTTCGCGAGTCCCTCGGCATGGGGATAATCGGACCCGAACAGGATGTGGTCGGAGCCGATCGCGTCCCGCAGCCCGATCAGGTCGTCTTCGTAGTAGGGCGAGACCCAGACGTGGTGGGCGAAGGTCTCGAGCGGGTCGCGTTTGAACCCATAGGGCATTTGGCCGTAGGCCTTCTTGAGCTTCTTCAACATCGGATCGACCCAGGAGCTCCCCTGCTCGATCGTCGCGAAGCGCAGGTTCGGGAAGCGATCGAAGAGGCCGTCGCAGATGAGCGCCACCATGAAATCCGCCGAAGGGCTGGCCGACAGGCAGAGCCGCTTGGGCTGGAAGTCGAATGCCTGGAACTCGCCTGCACCGCCCCACATCTCGCTGAAGCAGAGATACCCCGAGTCGCCCGAATGACACGCCACCGTGATGCCCGAGTCGTTCACCTTCTGCCAGAACGGGTCGAAGCGGCGGTCGGCAGGGGACACGAACCCCGTCGACGTGTGGACCGGCGCAGAGCGCATGTTGAAGGCGCGGGCGTCGTGCGCGAGGGCAAAATCGAGCTCGACCATCGCCGCGTCGAGATCCATCAGCGAGATGTACGGCGTCGAGAAGATGCGCTCGCGATAGGCGAAGCCCCATTCCTCTTCCAGCCAGCGATTGAAGGCGCGGAACGCGGCGACGGCGGCCGCGGGATCGCCGACGAGCGCTTCCTCCATGCCGACGGCGAGCGTCGGGAACATGAAGCACGCTTCGATCTCCTGACTGTCGAGCTGGGCGAGCCGCGCATCGCGGTCGCGATAGGCGGGGTGGATCGGCTCGAGCTCGCCGAAGATGTCGCGGATGTTCTTGCCCTCCTGGTTGCGGCCGCGGAAGTACTCGTCGAGGCAGCCCGGCTTGGCGACGGGGTTGAAGGTCGGATTAGGGATGAAGCGGTTGACCTTCCCGCCCACGAGCAGGCATTTGCGTCCCTTCAGCTCTGCCCACTGCATGGCGCGCCTCGCCATGCGCGGGTCGATGTGGCGGATGAACGCGTCCTCGGCCTCGTAGTAGTGGTGGTCTGCGTCGAAGGCGGCGAAGCCGAGTTGGGTCATGGGGCTTGATCCTCATTGGGAGCGCAGGGCTCGGGGAGTGGTCCCCGCCGCCCGGTGCGGGTGGTCGAGGCATTGACGAGTCCCAGGGTGAACAACTTTTTAGAGATTTTCAATGAATATTCTGTCTGATTTATTCATTTTTGTGCCAGACTGATCGCGATCGATGACGATTCTCGAGCCCGGCGGGGAGGTCGAGCGATGGGGGCCCGGCAGCAGGGCAGCGAGCAGCGGCTTCAGCGCATCGTCGATGCGGCGCGCGCCT
>JANNQH010000664.1:0-6325 GCA_031400655.1 Deltaproteobacteria bacterium
AGCGCGCGAACGATTTCGCCATCGGGTCCCTGCGCGCATGGATACCGGGATCCTTCGCGGCGCATGAAGGCGAAGTTTTCGGGCAGGGCGACAAGGGCCGCACCGCGGCGTGCTGCCTCTCGTACGCCGGCCTCGGCGCGAGCGAGATTGGCGCAAAGGTCGTCGGTCGAGCAGACCTGAACGATGCCGACCAGCATTCCGACCTACATTCCGACTTGCATGGACCGCTAGCCGCGGAACAGGCCCGGATCGATCCCTGTCCTGCGGATCACGTCGTAGAAGTCCTTGCGATCCTTCTTCGCCATGCGAGCCGCGCGGCTGATATTGCCACCACATCGGCGCAACAGGACCTCGACATAGCGGGTCTCGAAGGCACGCTTGGCATCCTTGAAGGACGGGACATTGTCGAGGTCGGTCGCCAACATCAGCGCCTCGGCGGAAATCGCGCCCTGACCCGAGAGTCGGATCGCCTGACGAATCCGCTCGCGGAGCTCCCGCACGTTGCCGGGCCAGGTCTCTTCCAGCAGAAGCCGCCTGGCTTCGCCGTTGTACCCGACCGCTTCGAGCGACTCTTCAGCCGCGAACTCCGCCAGAAAATGCGCTGCCAGGGGCAGGATGTCCTCGCGGCGATCCGACAGACCGGCGATCTGGATCCGCTCTACACCGATGGAGGCACCGAGGGAGGGCGCGAGGGAGCCGGTGGATCCATCTCGCGCCGCGGTCGTGATCAGTCGCGCCTTCACGGAGCCGCTGCGCAGGCTCTCAGACAATCGCTGAAGCAAGGCCGGAGCGAGCTGGTCGACGTTCTCGATCAGGAGTGTGCCGCCGTCGGCCCGGGCGAGTGCGCCCGGGTTGCCGGTGCTGCCGTCGCCGAAGAGTTCTCTCAGCTGCACGGACTCGGCAGCTCCAGCGACCTGGAGCTCGATGAGCGCGCCACTGGCGCGGGCGCTCCATTGGTGGATGGCGCGTGCAAGATGCTTGCGACCACAGCCACTCGGTCCCGTGATCAGCACCGGCGCATCGGAGCGCGCGATCGCGCTCGCTTGATCGACGACTGCCTGCGTCGCTGCACTGGCTGCCACGATGCGGTCGTTGCGCCGACGGCCGATCGCACGCTGTGCGTTCGAGTCGACGGAATTCGATTGACTCGGAGGCGAGTCAGACGACCGCGTTTCCGATGAAGCGCGGTCGAGTGTGGTCGTCTCGACGCGGCGGTTTCCGAGCGGAGAGTGCTGTTCAGACATGGCACGATGCCCCCAGATGTGATCATCGACCGACCAGAAGTATTGGGAATTCGGACCTTTGTCAATGGTTTTTGCGGATTCAGATCGGCCGCGCTTCGCGAGTTGACGCGGTTTCAGGTCGATGTTACCCCGCCAGACAGCCTCTCGAGCGAGAATTCGCGCGGGTCGTCGAGACCTCGAGTCGGGCTCCCGCGGGTGATTTTATGATCCAGACAATTCACAAAAATGAGCAGCCGGGACGGATTCGGGTGCTCCCCGACGCCTTGGTGGACCAGATCGCCGCCGGCGAAGTGGTCGAGCGGCCGGCTTCGGTCGTGAAGGAGCTGGTCGAGAACAGCCTGGATGCGGGGGCGACCACGATCCGGGTCGATGTGCGCGACGGCGGCGCGGCCCTCGTGGCCGTCCAGGACGATGGCCAGGGGATGACCCCCGAGGAGCTCCCCGTCGCCCTCGAGCGCCACGCCACCAGCAAGCTCCGAACAGTCGAAGACCTCAGCCGGATCGCGAGCTTCGGATTTCGAGGCGAGGCGCTGCCGGCGATCGCGTCGGTCTCTAGGTTCCGCATCCTGAGCCGCGCCCGCGGTGCGACGCTCGGGCACGAGATCCTGGTCGAGGCCGGGCGCATCCTCCATTCCCGGACGGCAGGGGGCCCGGAAGGGACGCGTATCGAGGTGGCCGACCTGTTCGGGTCGGTGCCGGCGCGGCGGAAGTTCTTGAAGCGGGCCGGGACGGAATGGGGCCACATCGCCGACTGGCTCGCTCGCCTCGCGATGGCGCGTCCCGAGATCCACCTCGAGATACGCCGAGACGATCGACCGGCCATTGTCTGGCCCGCCTGCAGCGATCGGCGCGATCGACTGGCTTTGCTTTTGTCCGAGGACGACGCAGCCGGATTGATCGCGGTCGACCACAGCACCGACGCCGCCCGCGTCCACGGCTTCGTCTCGACCCCCGAGCAAAGCCGCGCGACGGGGCAGGGGCTCTACCTGTTCGTGAACGGTCGGCCGGTCCGTGATCGGCTTCTCAGTCACGCACTCTGCGAGCCCTATCGCGACCTCTTGCCGCGCGGGCGATTCCCGATCGGCGTCGTCTTCGTCGAGGTGCCGACGGAGTCCGTCGACGTGAACGTGCATCCCGCGAAGTGGGAGGTCCGATTCAGCGATCCGCAAGCGATCCACCGCGCAATCCGGCATGCGGTGCGCGACGCGATCGCTGCGCGCCGCTGGCTGGCCGTCGCACCGGATCGCCTCCGCACGCCGCGGCCCGAAGCGGGTCGCTTCGAGCCAGCGTTGCCACTGGCGGTGCGCGAGCCGCAGCCGGGTTGGGGCAGGGCCGAGGCTGTGCGCGAAAGCAACCCCGCCGTCGATTGGACGCTGACTCGCGACTTCCTGAACCCGGCGCGGAACGCCGCGGACACCGCACCGGATCTCCAGCGGCCGCCCGTCGTGTCGTTCCGCGCCCTTCGCCTGCTCGGCCAGCTGCACGCGAGCTACCTGCTCGCCGAGGGCGAAGACGGTCTCATCGTGATCGACCAGCACGCCGCCCACGAGCGGATCCTCTACGAGAACCTCCGCCAGGGCTGGCTCGACGCGGGTGTCGCGCGTCAGGTCCTGCTCAGCCCGGTGGTGGTCAAGGTGCCTGCAGCCGCGGTGGTCGCGGTCGAACAATCGTCCGAGCTGGTGGTACGCCTCGGCTTCGAGCTCGAGCCCTTCGGCGAGGATGCGCTGCTGCTGCGCGCGGTGCCGGCGGAGTTGATCGCGAGCGACCCCGAAGCGCTCGTGCGCGATCTGTCGGCGGCGCTGGCCGAGAGCGAGCGGGGTCCGGAGGCCGACGCGAGTGCGGTCCGCTGGCTGCCGGGACTCGATCGCATGTTCGCCACGCTGGCCTGCCATGCGGCCCGGCGGTTCGGGGATCGCCTGCCCGAAGCGGAGCAGCGCGCCATCCTGGCGGGGCTCGACACGATCCCCTGGGCGCCGACCTGTCCCCACGGCCGGCCCGTCGCGATCCGCCTCGATAAGGCGGATCTCGAAGCGCGCTTCCGGCGGCGCTAGAGCGCGCTAGGATGCGCGCCCTCGCAGCCGGGGTGTGAGGCGAGTCGGCGTCCCCCGGTCGATGCGTGTGCGAGGTCTTCCGCCGATGGCTCCCCTGCAAGTCGAGAACGAGCGACCGCCCGTGGTGGTCGTGACCGGGCCGACGGCTTCGGGAAAGAGCGCACTGGCGCTCGAGATCGCACTGCGTTTCGACGGCGAAATCGTGAACGCGGATTCGATGCAGGTGTTCCGCTTCATGAACATCGGCACCGCGAAGCCCTCGCCCGAGGAGCGCGCCCGCGTCCCCCACCATCTTTTCGACGTGGTGAATCCCGACGAGGCCTACAGCGCGGGACGTTATGCGCAGGAAGCGCGGGCGGCGGCGGCAGCGATCCACGCGCGCGGACATCTCGTCGTGCTCGTCGGCGGGACGGGGCTCTACATCCGCGCCTTCCTCGACGGGCTGATCGAGACCGGCGACGTGAACCCGGGTGCCCGCGCCCGCCTCGAGGCGGAGTACGCGCAGGCCGTCGCGGAAGCGGACCCGGCGCGCCTGCATCGCCGGCTCGCAAGACTCGACGCGGACGCCGCCGACGACATCCATCCCAACGATGCCCGGCGCACGATTCGCGCCCTCGAGATCCTGGAGCAGTCGGGCCGCCCCGCCTCACGCATGCGCGAGGCCCACGGCTTCCGCGACCGCCCGTTCCGGGTACTGCACCTCTGCATCGATCCCGGTCGCGAGGTCCTGAACGCCCGCATCGCCGCCCGTGCGCAGGCGATGATCGATGCCGGGCTGCTGCGCGAGGTCAGGGACCTGCGCGACCGGGGCTACGGTGCGGAGCGAAAGCCCATGCAGGCGATCGGCTATCGCCATATCCAACCCGTCGTCGACGGCTCCGATACCCTGGCCAACGCGCTCGCCGCAATGACGAAGGACACGCGCCAGTTCGCGCGCCGCCAGCGGACCTGGATCCGCGCCGTCTCCGACGTCCAGACCTTCGATCCGGCCGACCGAGAGGCGATTTTCGCGCTCGTCGAAAGCTTCCTGAAGACACGGGCAGCGGGGCAGCACGACAGCGTGCGCCCTGCGCAATCCCGATAGGGCTATCCTGGGCCGTGATGACCCGTTCCCGTCCGCTTCCCGTCGTTGCCCTCGTCGGCCGACCCAACGTCGGCAAATCGACGCTCTTCAACCGTTATGCGGGCTATCGCCGCGCGATCGTCGCCGACGAGCCGGGGCTGACGCGCGATCGCATCGCCGAGCGGATCGAGGTCGCTGGCCACCGGATCTGGCTCGTCGACACCGCGGGCCTCGATGTGGCGAAAGGCGAAGGCCTCGAGGCTGCCATTCAGGCCCAGGCGCGATCCGCGGTCGACAACGCGGACGTGATCCTGTTCGTGGTGGACGGCAAGGCCGGCCTCCTCGCCGAGGACGAGGCGATCGCCATGACACTCCGGCGCTCGGGCAAGCCGCTCGCGCTGCTCGTCAACAAGATCGATCGCCCGAGCCAACACGGCGAGCGAATCCACGAGTTCTTCGCCCTCGGCATCCCGCAGACCTATGCCGTGTCCGCCGAGCACGGCGGCGGCGCCTTCGACGCCCTCGAAGAGGTGCTCGGAATGCTGCCCTCTGACGTGGAGGCGGATGCGGCGGCGGACGGCGCGCGAGCGGACGCGGAAGAGGGGGCCAGCGATGCTCCGCTGCGGATCACGATCGTCGGGCGGCCGAACGTGGGCAAGAGCTCGATCGCGAATCGCCTCGCCGGCGAGGAGCGGGTCGTCGTCGCCGACGCGCCCGGCACGACCCGTGACGCCGTCGACATCGAGATCACGCGTGACGGACACGACTACGTGCTCGTCGATACGGCGGGACTGCGCAAGGTGGGACGCCGGCAGGGGCCCGGTGAGCACGGCGGGGCGTTGATGACGCTGCGATCCCTCGAGCGGGCCGACGTGGCGCTGCTCGTGGTGGATGCCGCGGCGGGCATGGCGGACCAGGATGCGCGCGTGGCCTCGCTGATCCGCGAGCACGGCTGCTCGGCGCTCGTGCTCGCCAACAAATGGGATCTCGTCCCGAGCGAGCGCCGCGCCGAGGTGCTGGACACCATTCGCCACGGTCTTCGCTTCATGTCCGACGTGCCGATCGTCCCGGTCTCGGCTCGCACGGGCAGCGGCTTTGGCCCCCTGTTCAAGAAGGTCCGCGGCGTGGTCGCAGCCGGCGCGCTGCGCATCTCGACCTCGGATCTCAATCGCTGGCTCCACGACGTCGCCGAGAAGCACCCGCCGGCGATGGCAGCGCGCGGGGCCTCGAAGCGTCCGAACAAGCTCTTCTACGCCTCCCAGGTCAGCGTCCAGCCGCCCACAATCCTGGTCTTTTGTACCGACCCCGACAACCTCCAGACCTCCTACGTCCGCTTCCTCGAGAATCAGCTGCGCGAGAGCTTTGGCTTCGAGGGCACCCCCGTCCGGGTGCGTCTGCGGGCGAGGAGTGGTCGCCGTGACACGGACTAGCCTGCACGGGCCACTCCTTGCGTAAAGAGGCGTAGAGAGTCCCGAAGCGAGTCCTGAAGCGAAGCCCGCATTCGCCCCTCGAAGTCCGGAAGCACTCGGATACACTCGGGCGCCCAGATACCCCCCGTGACCAGGGTGCGAAAACGGCCGCAATCGCAGCCGGCGCCACCCGCGAACGCGCGCTCCCGTCGGCGGGGCGTGTACGAGGATCGATCGGTGACGAGGAAAGAAACGAACACGACCGCCCAGACGCTTGCGGATCTCGAAGCGACGGGCGACCGCCTCGCAGAATGGTCCTCCCAGCACGCAGCGACGATTCTCGCGGTGATCGCGGCTGTCCTCGTGGCGGCGGCGGGGGTCGGTTTCTACATCCAGCACCGCTCCGAAGGGCGCCAGGAAGCCGCCAACGCACTGGCCCTCGCCATCAGCGAATATCGCCAGGCGATGGGGGCCGATCCGCTCGGAGGCGCGATTCCCGAGCCGGCCAACGCTGAGGTGGCCGCTGCGACCCGAGAGCAGTTCAGCCAGCGTTTCGTG
>JANNQH010000665.1:0-3490 GCA_031400655.1 Deltaproteobacteria bacterium
GCGAGAGCACATCGCTACGTACGGCGGCGATCCCGATTTCATCTGCATCACAGGCGGCTCGGCAGGCGGCCACCTCTCGTCGCTCGCCGCCCTCACGGCGAACGATCCCCGCTTCCAGCCCGGGTTCGAGGCGGTCGATACCCGGGTCGAGGCCTGCGTGCCGTTCTACGGGGTCTTCGATTTCCTCGACCGCGCCGGTGATCGGCGATTCGGAAAAATGTCGGATGCCCTCGGTCCCAGGATCTTCAAATGCCGGCCGGAGGAGAATCCCGAGCTCTGGGATTCGGTCTGCCCCGTGACCCGCGTCCACGACGAGGTGCCGCCCTTCTTCGTGATCCAGGGCAGTCACGACTCCCTCGTCTTCAGTGAGGAAGCGGGGACGTTCGTCGATCGGCTGCGGGCGGTGAGTCGACGCCCCGTCCAGCACGCCGAGCTTCCGGGGGCCCAGCACGCCTTCGAAATCTTCCACTCGCCGCGCTCGGCGCATGCCGTACGAGCCGCCACCGCCTTTCTCGAATGGGTACACGCCGGCAGATCGAAGCAGAATTCGGGAACGTGACGACGAACTGCGATCGAGGCTAGGCGCGCGATTTCAAAAAACGGGGCAGGACGCAGATGGCGCCTAGCAGAGAAGCCCCGAGTGCCCCGGCCGGGCCTCGTGGGCTGAGATAGAGGACGCACGCGCAGCACGGCGTGCGCCAACGTCGACCGGCATCTCCACGCGTGCCGTCCGACACCCGAAGCCCACGAGGCCCGGCCGGGGCACCTGGCACAGCCTACACGCCGCGCCCCCCGCGACACGCCAGGTCGACGCCTTCGAGGATCCGGTTGCGGAGCTCGGCCGGGTCGATGACGTCGTCGTAGACCAGATGGTCGGCCATCTTGTACGGCCCCGAGGCCTGTGCGGCCTCGGCCTTCGCCTGCTCCGCCGCAGCGAGCTTGGCGGCCCGGCCACCGCTCGACGCCGGCATCGCCCCCATCGTGACGCCGGGAAACGAGAGCGACAGCGTCTGCTTGTCGAAGGGGTTCTGCGCCATCGTGACCGCGCCGAAGCCGAAGGATTTGCGCAGCGTCACGTGGATCTTCGGGTTCGCGAGCCGCCGCTCGGCGCGGAACATCTTGCCACCCCATTTGAGGATGCCGCTGCGCTCCGCACGAGTTCCAGCCATTACACCCGGATTGTCGGCGAGGAAGATCACCGGGTGGCCGAAATTGCCGACGAGGTCGAGGAAATCGGTCGCCTTGATCGCCGCCTCGCTGTCGACGGCGCCCGCATAATGCGCCGGATTGTTGGCGACGATCGCGACGGCGCGCCCGCCCAGGAAGGCGAGGCCCAGCACGAGGCCACGGCCGTAGCCGGGCTGGATCTCGAGGAAGCTTTCGCGATCGACCAGCCGCTCGATCACGTCGTGGATGTCGTAGGGCCTGCGATCCTGGGGCGGCATGATCTCGACGAGATCCTCGAGCAGTCGCGGTCCGACGTCGCCCGACGAGCGCTCCGGGAGCGCTCCGCCACGGCGTGACGGGAAATACGAGAGGTAGTGGCGCGCGAGGCTGAGGGCACTCGCGTCGTCGGGCGTCACCGCATGGGCCGAGCCCGCGATTTCCGCGCACATGCGCGCGCCGCCGAGCTCTTCCTTCGTCACGTCCTCGCCGGTCGCCGCCTTCACGAGCGGCGGGCCGCCGGTGAACATCGCGGAGCTCTCGCTCATGATGACGAAGTCGGACAGCGGTGCGGCGAGAGCACCGTGGCCCGCGGAGGCGCCGAGCACGATGCAGACCATCGGGACGTGGCCCGAGAGATCCGCCATCGCGAGCAGGTCGTTCGGGGCGCGGCCCATGCCGGTATCGGTCTCGGTCAAGCGGTGGCCCGCGCCCTCGAGGATCATCACGAGGGGGAGGCGTTCCTGGAGTGCCAGCTCAGCGATCCGGAATCGCTTCGCCGTGCCACCCGATCCGATCGAGCCCCCGAGCACCGTGAAATCCTCGGCCCCGGCGAATACGCTGCGGCCGTCGATCCGTCCGACGCCGCAGATGAAGCCCTCGGCCGGGATGTTCGCGACCGTGCCCACGAGCTGGCCGAGCTCGCGGAAGCTGCCGGGATCGAAGAGCGCGTCGAGGCGCTGGCGCGCGTCGAGCTTGCCGCGATCGTGCATGTACTTTCGCACACGCTCGGGGCCGCCCATCTCCTGCATGCGCACGCGCCGGGCCGCGAGCTCGGCCTGCATCGGCGCCCAGGCCTCCCGATTGGCGGAAGCCTCCTTCTCCCGGCGCAGCTGGCGCGGGGACTTCTTCACCGCCCCGGGTTCGCTCACCGCCGCCGCAGCACTCTCGTTCGGGGATTCCCCGGTCGTCGTACTCAAGCCCGAATCTCCTTCGAACAGAAGCCCGCCCCGGTGATCAGGGGCAGGTCGCCGTAGCCGCGGATGCCCGGGGCGGCGCGGCAGACGTGGGGAATCGCGTTGATGGCGGGCAGCGACGTGATGATCATGCCGAGCTGCATGAAGTCGACGAAGGATTTGCCCTGGAAGCCCTTCGGCGGGCGGATCTGCAGCTTGGTGTGGACGACCGGCTGCCCCTCCACGTGAACGACGTAGCCGTGCTCGAGGGGCCAATCCGGCTCCATGTGTTGGCCCATCTTCCACTGGACCCGCAGCTGGATGCGCGACTGGTCGCCAGTCATGCCGTGCCAGCTCGCTTCTACCCCGGCGACGCAGCCCTCGTCGATCTTCATGAAGCCGAAATCGTGGTCCTGGGTCGCCACCGCGAACTTCGTCTCGCAGCGCACGGCGTCGAGCTCGAGGTCGAGCGCGTCGGCCATCATGTAGACGCCGTCGCCGAATACCATCGTGCCCTTCTCGGCCATCGCATGCAGGCCGGGATGATCGATTGGATGGCCGAAGCCGACGCTCTGTTGCGTCTCGGCCGACGCATAGCCCGATGCATCGACGGACTCGGTCACGGTGATGCGATCGATCCGGTCGCAGATCCCCGCCGACACGAGCGCCAGCAGATTGGCGAAGCCGGGATTCATGCCGCTTCCGAAGATCGAGGATTGGCCCTTCTGACAGGCGGCTTCGATCCGCTCGCGGGCCCCTTCACCGAGGCCGTGGCCCGTGATGAAGGCGGCGGTCGTGACGACGTTGATGCCCGCCTCGAGGATCCGGCAGAGCTGGTCGACGTCGGGCCAGAGCGAGTTGTAGCTGACGCAATCCGGCCGCAGCGCCAGCAGGGCGCCGATGTCGGCCGTCGCGCGAATCCCGATCGGATCGATCCCCGCGAGCTCGCCGGCGTCGCGCCCGACCTTGGCGCCGCTGTAGGCATAACAGCCGACGAGCTCGAGCTCGGGATTGGCGACGATCGCCCGCACCGATCGCCGCCCGACGTTTCCGGTCGTCCACTGAACCACTCGATAGGTCACGCAGAGATCTCCTGGCCCGCATCTCGGGCCGTCGTCAGCGCGGGGCGCCACCGCGCGCGCGTTGCCGCT
>JANNQH010000666.1:0-1915 GCA_031400655.1 Deltaproteobacteria bacterium
GGCCCTCGCGAGGGCCTCGAGCTCGTCGGACTCGACTTCGAGGGGAAGGTTCAGGAGGTTGTAGAAGTTCTCGATCGCGTTCGCGAGGGTCAGCTCGGCGATCTCGCGCTCGTCGAAATGGCGCCGGAGCTCGGCGAAGGTTTCATCCGTGACGTGTTTGGTGAGCGTCGCTTCCTCGACGTAGCTGAGAGCCGCCCGCTCGCGCGCGGTCCAGCCGGAATGGCTCCGCCAGTCGATCAGCGCATCGAAGCGCTCCATCCCGAGCTTCTCACGCACCGCGACCGCCCGCTTGATGTCGGCGCAGAACGCGCATCCGTTCAGCATCGCCACATGCGTCGTCACGAGCAGCATCAGATCGTGGGGAAGCTTCGCGCCGAAGCGCTCGAAGAGCTGGATCGCGAGCGCGATCCGCCACGCCGCGGGCACCCGGTTGTAGATCACCTGCGAGGGCGTGATCGAGCGGCCGAGCGTACGCCGAATGGCGAAGTCCAGGATCCGACCGAGCAGACTCGTGGGCGTTTCGATCGCCGAGAGACGCATTCCGACACTCCTCCTGCAGATGATCTGCCGAGCATAGAGGACGCAAGCCGCGCGCCGACGGACTCAGTCGCAACCTTCCGGAGCGAGCCGGGTTCAGGCACAGGTGGACCCGATCCGAGCGGAGCTGACGGAGCCGTCCACACCGGAGCCAGCCCGGAGCCAGCCCAGGAGATGCCATGCGCAAATTGCTCCGCTTCTGCCTATTCGCCCCGAATACCCTCGCGCTCAGCCTCACGCTCGCACTGATCGCCGCAACGACCGCGCTGGCGGGAGACTCGTCGCCCGGTGCAGAACGCCTCGAACGCAAAGGCGATCGCATCGAAGAGCGTCTCGACCAGCGAGGTGATCGCGTCGAGGGCCGCCTCGAGCGCCGGGGCGACCGGACCGATTCCGTCGTCGGGGTGCCCGAAACGACGGAGTGAGCCAGCGGGTCAGGCGGCGCGTTCCCTCAGGTCGGGAGCTCGCCGCGACCCTTCGGATACTGCGCTTCCCACTCCCGCCCGTTGAACGGCCGCACGCGGAGTGACGCAATCGTCCCGGGCTCGAGACAGCGTACGTTGACGCTGTAGCCGTCGGGATGGGAGCGCGGGACATAGAAGGACTTGATGCCGCAGACCGAGCAGTTGCACTCGGACACTTCGAGCTGGGCGGGGGCGCGAACGGAAAAACGGACGCGGACGCAATGACAGCTGCCCGTGTGCTCGATCAGCGGGGCACTCTCCGTCATCGCGATCCCTTCACCTTCAGGACCCGATCCCGCAGGCCCACTTCGAAATCCCCGGTCTTCTTCCGCACAAGCGATAGGCGAGCCGAGCCGCCATCGCCGGCCACATCGAAGACGACTGCATTCAAAACCGCGACGCCGCTTCCCACGACGGGCCGGACTTCGAATCCGATCTCCCGGCCGTCGATCCGGAGGCCCAGCGAAACGGGCGACGACGACGACAGCTCGCGATCGATGCCGGACACGACCTCGACCTCGCAGGGCGTCTGTTTCGGCAGCGTCACCCGCACGCGTTCCACCGGAGCCTCGCCGTCCTCCACCGCGATCCGCCACGCCACGAGTCCAGCGACGAACGCGGTGGTCGCCGCATCGATCTCATGCGAAGGCGCGAGGCCCGAGCCGGCGCGAGCCAGCTCCGCCTCGAGGAATCCCGTGTCGTAGGCGCCGGCGCGAAAGGTCGGATTCGCCACCAGGCGACGCAGGAACGGCAGCCCCGTTCGGATGCCCGCCACCCAGAACGATTCGAGAGCGAGCTCGAGACGCGCGAGCGCCTCCTCGCGATCGCGGCCGCTCGCGATCAGCTTGGCGAGCATCGCGTCGTAATACGGTGTCACGCTGAGCCCGGCTTCGAAGCCGGCATCGAGGCGGATG
>JANNQH010000667.1:0-5797 GCA_031400655.1 Deltaproteobacteria bacterium
TCCGGGATCAGAGCACTTAAAAGCGGTCGAGGGTCATCACCTTGGTCCATGCATCAACGAAGTCCCGTACAAACTTCTCTTGTGCGTCGGCCGCTGCATAGACTTCCGTGATGGCGCGCAGCTCGGAGCTCGACCCGAAAATAAGGTCGACAGGAGTGGCCGTCCACTTGAGCTTGCCGGTTTCGAGATCGCGACCCTCATAGAGTCCCTCGGACTTTGCGGACTTTGCCCACTGGGTGGACATATCGAGCAGGTTCACGAAAAAATCGTTGCTCAATGTCCCGGGCCGGTCGGTGAACACACCGTGCCCTGCTTGTCCGGCATTGGCATTCAGGGCGCGCATGCCGCCGACCAGGACGGTCATTTCCGGAACCGTCAGCGTCAGCAGGCTCGCCCGATCAACCAGCATTTCCGTCGGCGACCTGCTGAGACCCTTTCCGAAGTAGTTCCGGAAACCGTCTGCGGTCGGCTCGAGCACCGCAAATGAAACTACATCGGTCTGCTCTTGCGATGCGTCCGTGCGTCCCGGAGTGAAGGGAACCTGCACGTCGTGCCCTGCCTTCTTCGCGGCCTGCTCGATGGCTGCGTTGCCACCCAGAACGATCAGATCGGCGAGCGATACCCGCTTCCCGCCCGATTGCGCGCCGTTGAAATCCTTCTGGATACGCTCCAGACGCTTCAGCACATTCGCCAGCTCACGCGGATTGTTGACTTCCCAGTCCTTCTGCGGAGCGAGGCGAATGCGTGAGCCGTTCGCTCCACCGCGCATATCGGTCCCGCGGAAGGTCGAGGCAGAGGCCCAGGCAGTCCGGACGAGTTCCGGGGTGGTCACCCCCGACGCGAGGATCTTGGACTTCAGCTTCGCGGTATCCGCTGCGTCAAGCAGCGGATGATCGACTGCGGGGACCGGGTCCTGCCAAATCAGTTCTTCCTTGGGAACCTCCGTGCCGACATAGCGGGCACGCGGACCCATGTCGCGGTGAGTCAGCTTGAACCATGCCTTGGCGAAGGCGAGCTCGAACTCCTTCGGATTTTCGAGGAAGCGCTTCGAAATCTTCTGGTAGCTCGGATCGAACTTGAGCGACAAGTCCGTCGTGAACATGATCGGCGCATGCCGCTTCGAAGAATCATGCGCGTCCGGCACGATCTTGACCGCGTCCGCGTCCTTGGGAACCCACTGGATCGCGCCGGCGGGGCTCTTCGTCTGCACCCACTCGAAGGCGAACAGGTTGCTGAGGTATTGCATGCTCCAGGCCGTCGGGGTGGCGACCCAGGCGCCTTCCAAACCGCTGGTGATGGTGTCGCCGGCCTTGCCGCTGCCGCACTTGTTCTTCCAGCCGAGGCCTTGCTCCTCGAGGCCGGCAGCGGCGGGCTCCGGTCCCAAACACTTGGACGGCTCGTGGGCGCCATGCGCTTTACCGAAGCTGTGCCCGCCGGCGATGAGCGCAACGGTCTCTTCATCATTCATGGCCATGCGACCGAAGGTCTCGCGAATGTCCTTGGCAGCCGCGAGCGGATCCGGGTTGCCATTCGGGCCCTCAGGATTCACGTAGATCAAGCCCATCTGAACCGCAGCCAGCGGCTGCTTCAGTTTCCTGTCGCCGCTGTAACGCTTGTCGCCAAGAAACTCGGTCTCGGGCCCCCAGTAGACCAGGTCGGGCTCCCAGTCATCCTGGCGCCCGCCGCCAAAACCGAAGGTCTTGAAACCCATGGATTCGAGCGCGACGTTGCCCGTAAGGACCATCAGGTCGGCCCAGGAAACGTTCCGACCGTATTTCTGCTTGATCGGCCATAGCAGCCGGCGCGCCTTGTCCAGGCTGGCGTTATCCGGCCAGCTGTTGAGCGGCTCGAACCGCTGCTGACCGCCGCCGGCGCCGCCGCGGCCGTCAGACACACGGTACGTGCCCGCGCTATGCCAGGCCATCCGGATGAAGAAGGGCCCGTAGTGGCCGTAGTCGGCGGGCCACCAGTCCTGTGACGTCTTCATCAACGTCTCGATGTCCTTCTTCAGGGCATTGAGGTCGACGCTCGCAAAGGCCTCAGCGTAGTCGAACTTCTCGCCCATGGGATTGGACTCCGCAGCATGCTGGCGGAGCGGCGAGAGGTTGAGCAATTCCGGCCACCAGAATTGGTTCGACCTCGGCTCAGCCTGAGCAAACGCAGGGCTTGATAGGACCAACGGTGACATGGCGACCGCCAAAGCGGCGAAAAATCCGGCGAGCGGTCGATTGATGGTTGTAAATCTCATGTGCGGCTCCTTCGGGAGGATGGCGAAGCAGGTTGGAGACTACGGACGACAGCGCGTGCGTCAAGTCGAATGCAGCGAACGGGTCCATCGCCAACCACGGCCTCGTGCTGGTCCGCGAGGTGCTGCGGCGCACGATTCGCCGGTTCTGCGCCCGCAGCCCGTTCAGTGGGGGCTGCGCATCAGCCGCAGGATCATCTCCGGCGTATGCGTGCGGACGTAGTCGGCCTTCGCGTGGAGCACGGCCGACGCCATCATGATGCGGGCGAGGGGCTCGGGCTTGCGCGCGGCGTAGAGCAGGATCGGACAGCCGAGCACCCGCAGACGGTCGAGCTGCCAGACGATGCCGAGCTGCTGGTGGATCTTGCGGTAGTCGTCGGTCGCTGGATGGATGATGCCGACGTTGGGATCGAGGACGAGTCGCTCGACGCCGGCTCGCCGAGCCGCCTCGACCTTCGGGCCGAGATGATCGAGGACCGCCTGGATGCCCACCGCGGCTGGCGGCGCCCCGCGCATCGCGTAGGCGTTCTCGTAGGGCATGTAGGTCACGAACAAGAGCGCGCCGTGCCCCGCGACGGCATCGAGGAGTGAGGTCGGCAGCGGCCCGCCCGTGTAGTTGACCGCGTCCGCACCGCGCTCGAGCGCCGCTTCGCCGGTCGCAGCACTCCAGGTGTCGACCGAGATCCGATAGGTCGCCGAGCGCGCCGTACCCGCTGCCCGGAGCACGTCGATGGCCGCCCACAGCCGCGTCTTCTCCATTGCATCGTCGACGATCGGCGCATCGGGCGTGATCGAGCGCCCGCCGAGATCGATCCAGTCGGCGCCGTTCTCGACGAGCATCGCCGCCCGTGCCCTGACCGCGTCGGCCCCGATCGCGATCGACTCGGTCACCATCGACTCGGGCGACACGTTGAGGACGCCGAGGATCTGGGGCACGTAGGTCTCGGCGCGAGCATCAGGGAAGGGCATGGTGAGGAGCTTCGACGCTCGCGTAGGGCCGGTCAAGACTCGCCGCGGGAGCCGTGTCATACTGCAGAGCGTGCCGCCCCGGATCCCGCGACCGCCTCGCGGTCTGGCCTCCCCGCGGAGGCCTTCGGAGACCAATCCAGCATGCCTGCCGAGCGTTGGGCGATCCATTTGCACAAGGAGAACTTCAAGTTCTCCTGCGCCCATTTCCTGATCTTCCCGGACGGCTCGAAGGAACGCCTCCACGGCCACAACTACTATGTCGACGCCGAGATCGAAGGGCTCCTGACGAACAAGGGCATCGTGATCGACTTCATCCAGGTCAAGCCCGTGATCCGCGAGCTCTGCGACGAGCTCGACGAGCACTGGGTCGTTCCCGGCCAGCATCCCGAGCTCGTCATCAAGCCCCGCGACGATGGACACACGGAAGTCCACTACCGCGGTTGCCACTACCTCGCACCGAGCGAGGAGATCATCGCGCTGCCGATCAACAACAGCTCGGCGGAGAACCTCGCGACCTGGTTCGGCCGCGAGCTGATCGCGCGCGTCCAGGCGCGCTTCGGGCGGACCCAGATCCAGAAGCTCCGGCTCGCGGTTTCGGAGACTTCGGGGCAGTGGGGCGTCTTCTATTACTCGGACGACGGAACCTCGCGCTGATCTGCGCCCCCGCGGCGTGAGTCCTGGGTCGGAGAGATCTACCCGCGATTGGAGCACGACGATGAACCGCGCGGCATTCGTTGGCAACGTCCTGGTCGTGTCCTTCATGGGCGTACTTGCCGGTTGCAGCTCCGGCGGAGGCGATGGAGACGGAGGCGCCGCCCTCGCGGGTAACGTGCTCTCTCCCGGCGGGCAGGCGGTCGGTCTCGCGGCTCAGGTCGACGAACGGGTTGGCCAACCGGTCTCGGTAGCGGGTCCATCGGATGTTCTCGCGGGCCTCGCGCCCGTTCCGGACGGGACGACGGTCGAGCTCGTTCGGCTCGACGAATCTGGCGCCATCATCGAGACGCTGGCCACCGCGCTGACCCGCGATGGGCGCTATTCGTTCGACCTGACCTCGCTCGACCTCGTGTTCGCGACCGACCTGGCGATCACGACCGGGAGCGGTGTCGGATTCATGCGTGCCCTCGCGGTCCAGGATGAGCTGGATCTCGATCCGCTCTCGGAGGCGGAGCTGCAGCTCCTCCTGCAACAGGGTGAAGGCCTCGCTCCGCTCACGCTCGAGGAGGTGCGCGACCTCGACGCGAGCGTGCGATTGCTCTGCGAGACGCAGGCGCTCGCCGTCGGTCCCGACGTGGAGACGACCGCCGAGCTCGTCGTCGACGCCGTGCTCGCGGACGCCGGTCTTTCCGCATTCCTGGCGGCGGTAGCAGAGCCGGGGCAGACGACGACGGGTCCCGGCGACGTCGGCAACTACTTCCCGTCCGAGCCGGGCGACACCTGGGGCTACACTGGCGCGCTGACGTTCGACTCCGGGCCGCCCGAGTCCTACGAGAGCGCGCTGCGCGTCACGGGCATCGACGCCGATGGGATCTCGTCGTTCGAGGAGCAGAACGGGCTCGGCACCGGCCTGACCCTCGTGACGTTTCTCGAGGAGACGGGTGTGTCCGTCGTGAATCGTGGGGAAGACCCGCTCGATGCGCTGACCGCTGCCGCCGTGCCCTACGACGAGCTGCGCTTCCCGCTGCGCGAGGGAGCGAGCTGGGTCCAGTTCGACGTGCGGGGAATCGCCGTGGAGGACCTCGACTTCGATGGGATGGAGGAGAGCGCCGACGCCCGTGCGGAGCGCACGCTCGTCGGGTTCGAGGACGTGTCCGTGCTCGGCGAGATCGCGGAGCACGTGGCGCGCTTCAATACGACCATTCGACTGACGATCCATCTGTCCAGGGGACAGCGCGGCGTCTCGAACCTGACCGGGAGCGAGTGGTTCGCGCCCGGCCTGGGACTCGTCAAGCGGACTGGGGACATCGAGGTCCGGGCGGCCGGAAACACGCTCGAGCAGCACGTCGAGGAGCAGCTCGTCACCTACCAGGTCGGGGGCGTCGGCCGCGGCATGCTGCCGGCGCGCCCCCTCGTTCTCGACCTCAGCCAGGCGAATTCGGACACGTCGACCCCGGGTCGGCCGGGGATCGCGTCGGACGGGACGGACTACCTGGTGGTGACCTGTCGAGACCTCGTCCCGCCGGCGCGTATGGTCGCGCTGCGGGTTTCGCGAGCGGGTCTCGTGCAGCAAGGGATCGATCTGGTCCAGCTCGAGTCCGGTGAGTGCCGTACCCCGACGCCGGACGTGTCCTTCGATGGCACGAACTACCTGGTCGTCTACGGGGACAACGCGGTCACGCAATCGCCGCAGGTGTTTGCGATGCGCGTCTCCCCACTCGGCCAGATTCTCGACCCCGGCGGTTTCCAGCTATCCACGGTGAGCGGAAGCGGTCCGGTCGTCGCCTACGATGGGAGCCGCCATCTCGTCGTGTGGCGCGCCTACCTGAACTATGAGACCCAGGGCGAGATCTACGCGTCATTCGTGGCGCCGGACGGAACGGTGTCGGGCGAGTTCGTCGTCCACGCGGGCGAGGACGATCAATACTC
>JANNQH010000668.1:0-4680 GCA_031400655.1 Deltaproteobacteria bacterium
GGGGCGAACAGCAGATGCTGGCCGTGTCGCGCGCGCTGATGCTGCGCCCGAAACTGCTGCTGCTCGACGAACCGTCTTTTGGCCTTGCGCCGCTGATCGTGCGCGAGATCTTCGGCATCATGCGCGCCATCAACAAGAGCGAAAAGGTCAGCATCCTGCTGGTGGAGCAGAACGCGGCGATGGCGCTCGACCTGGCCGACCATGCGTATCTGATCGAGACCGGGCGCATCGTGCTGTCGGGCACGTCCGAAGAAATCAAGAGCAACGACGCCGTGCGCCGTTCGTACCTCGGCTACTGAAAAGGCGCAGACCTCGAACATGGAAGGCTTCATCCACCAGGTCCTCTTCGACAACTACCTGAAGAGCCATCCCGCGCCGGAGGATTGCGAGTACTACATCTGTGGGCCGCCGATGATGAACACCGCCGTCATCCGGATGCTGACCGATCTGGGTGTCGAGCCCGAGAACATCCTCTTCGACGACTTCGGCGGTTAGGCCGACGGTGGCAGCTCGATTCGAGCTCGATCGACGGACGCTGCGCACGATGGCGATCGTGTTCGTCTTGCTCACGGCCCTGACGGCGCACCGACTCTTTCTGGCCGAGCCCTCGCAGCCGGACACCCAGGTGATCGTGCTCGCGGGTGAGACGATGGGCTCGACTTACGAAGTGCGCATCGCCGGCGAGGGACTCGACGATGCGCTTCGAGGGCGCGCCGAGGCCCTGATCGCGAAACGTCTGGCCGAGATCGATCTGTGGTTCTCGACCTGGCGCCCCGACAGCGAGATCTCCCGCTTTAATCTGCAGCGCGATACCAGGCCTTTCCCGGTCGGATCCCAGACCGCGAATCTCGTCGCCCTTTCGATCGAGCTCTGCAAGCGGAGCGGCGGTGCGTTCGACATCACCGTCGGTCCGCTCGTCGCACGCTGGGGATTCGGTCATGCTGCCCAGTTCGCGAACCCACCGTCCAAGGGCGAGATCGACGACTACCGTTCGCGCATGGGAGCCGAGATGGTGATCGTCAGCGGAGCCGATTCCGCGGCTGGCCGCTTTCTGCAGAAGGGCGATCCAGGCGTGGAGATCGATCTGTCGGCCATCGCCCCGGGTCATGCGGCCGATTACCTGGCCACAGGCTTGCGAGAGCTCGATCGCCGGGATTTCCTCGTCGATATCGGCGGCGAGATCTACGCCGCGGGAAATCGCCCGGGCGGAGGACCCTGGCGCGTCGCCATCGAAGAGCCCCTCGAGGACGCCCGCAGGGTCCACTCCGTCGTCGAGCTCTCGAATCAGGGCCTCGCCACTTCCGGCGACTATCGCGCGTTCTATATCGAGGACGGAAGGCGCCTCTCGCATACGATCGACCCGCGTATGGGTCGACCGATCGAGAACGGCATGGCTTCAGCCACCGTGATCGCCCCGAACGCGGCCACGGCCGATGGCTGGGCCACCGCCGTGATGGTGCTTGGTCCCGGCGACGGCCTCGCCTTGACGGAGCAGTGGAATCTCCCATCGATGACGCTTTCGCGGACGCCGGACGGCGGACTGCTTGAGCAGCACAATGCGTTGTTTCCGGAGCCGGTCGTGCCGGCCGGGCAGGGAACCCTCGATGCCGGCCACTCCGAATCGACGCCCTGGTCGTCCGCTCTCGGGCGGGATGCGACCGCGCCGCCGTAGGTTGTCATCGTGGGCGGTGTACAGATTCCGAGGTAGGCTGAGCGAAGACGACCCGCCCGGGTCGGATTCGGGGTCGAGCGATGCAGACCGTTCTCGCCACATTCGTGCTCCTCGCCCTCGTGATGGCGGGGATGGCCGTGGGCGTGATCTTCTCGAACCGGAGTCTGCGCGGATCTTGCGGCGGCACCGGACGTGCTTGCGCCTGCAACGAAGAGGCGCGGCGCGAGTGCGCGCTGGCGGCCCATCACGATCCCGACTAGCTCAGCGCGCCTCGATGCCTCCCGACTCAATCAGCCTTTCGAGTCGGGAGAGTCGCGCGCGGTCGGCATCGTCGATCCGCTCGAGCCAGCTTCGGACGTAATCGAAATCGAGGGGCTCGGGGGAGGCGAGGATCATCCCGGCGATGTCGTTCCAGTCCTTGCTGCGGTTGAAGGCGGCCTTGTAGACGATCAGGTCCTCGGCGCTCAGGATGTGGATCGGATCGCCGTAGAAGTCGACGCGCCGCTTCCGCTCCATGGAGCTGCGGTGCAAGGCGTCGTAGGCGAAGAAGAGGTCGATCGGCGTGACGCCCCAGCGCACCCGAACCTGCTCGTCCCGTTCTGCGAGGACGCGGAGCCCGGGGTTGGCGACGTCGGCTCCCAAACGCCCCAGGACTTCGAAGACCCGCCCGACTTCCGTCGCGGCCAGGAAGACGTTGAGATCGATGTCGTGAGTCGCGCGGATCGCTCCGTAGTAGGCGAGTGCTTGGGCGCCCCCGAATGCATGCGGAATCTCCGCGCCCTCGAAGGCCTGCTCGATCGCCACGATCTGTTCGTCGAGCAGCATGGTCAGGCGAAGCCGCGGCCGGAGTGGAGACGCGGAAAGGGCTCGACCGTCTGCTCGCGCAGGCCGCGTCGGGATTGGGCGACCCGGCTGGCCGTGCGCAACAGGCCGCGCAGCGCCCGACCGCGCACGGACTCCGGTCGCCCGACCCATTCGAGGGCGCTCTCGAGGTGTTCGGGAAGTGCGTCGTCGCTCCGGCCAGCGAGAACCTGCGAATGGGCGAGGGCCTGGATCAGCAAACGCGCCATGGTCGGCTCGACCGCGCCGCCGTCGCGCAAGTAGGCCAGAAGGTGACGGGCTTCGCCGTGCTGGGACACACTCGTGACGGGAATTCCCTGGGCGCGCGCGCGCGCCACGAGCTTTGCCCGATCGAGCGGGTGTCGCGCGGCAGCGGCGGCGCGGTCGAGATCTGCGGGCGTCAGGACCTTTCGGAAGCGCGCGAGCGCGCGCTGTCGCGGCCCTGCCGCGGTCTGGATGCATTCGCGAATCTCGAATACGTCGCCTTGTCTTCGAATCGATGCCATCGCGGGCCCTCTCTCTGGGCTGGGACGCCGGTTCGCCGCGGGTCGTGCAATCGCGCTCGAGGGGCCAGCGCCAATGCCGTCCGCGAAAACCCCATCGGCAATCCACATGTCGGACAGTACTGGATAGTACTGTGTAAGGCTCATCGGGGATGGAATTCCCGAGGGCGTTCGGCCAGGGGGTGACCCGGAGCGATCGACCTACGCTGCCGAGGACTTGATGGTCTCTGCCGTGAGGCCTTTGTGGCCCCAGGTATCGCCGTCGACGAATTGATTCGGCGTCCAGCTTTCGTCGACGATTCGGCCGCCGGTGCCGATCTCGACGTCGAAGCCGAACGGGCTCTTCACATAGAAGGAGAACATCCGGTCGTTCGTGTGGCGCCCGAGGCTGGTCGTGATCGGCAGGCCGGCGGCGACCGCGCGATCGTGGGCACAGCCGACGTCGTCGATCTCGCCGACCTCGAGCAGCAGATGATGGAGGGCCGAGACCGGTCCGACATGCAAGAGCGCGATCGTGTGGTGGCGCTCGTTGCAGCGCAGGAACCAGATGCCCTGGTTGGGACCGAAGCTGACGTAGTCGGAGAGGACGAACCCGAGCACGTCACAGTAGAAGGCGCGTGCCTTCGCGAGATCGGGAACGAGCAGGACGAGATGTCCCATCCCGAGCGAACCGGTCAGGAAGCGCGACACCCCGCGCGGCGATTGGAAGTCCCGGTCCTTCGTCACGCCCTGAAAGAGCTCGACTCGATTGCCGGCCGGGTCGACGACGGAGACCATGCCGTGGATGCCACGGCTCGCGAGCTCGCGGTCGCCGGCTGTCTTGACGGCCAGACCTGCGCGCTCCAGCTCCTGCGAAGCACTCGCGAGCTCGTCCGGTCCCGCGACCTCGAGACCGAAATAACGCAGACCCGGTCGCTCGTCGGGATGGACTGCGATGCGCCATTGCCAGTCGTCCATCTTGAGGAACACGGATCCGTCGGACGCGATGGCATTGCCGCTTTCGTACGGGCCAGCTCCCCGAGGACCAGGGGAATCACCGGGCACGGACCGGGCAGGCATCAGACCGCAGACGTTCGTCGCGAAGTCGAGCCAGATCTTCGGGTCCGGCCCATGGAGGCCGACGTAACCGAGTCCTCGAATCTTCATTTCGCCTTCCTTCCTTTTCGCGGTGCCTTCATGCATGGGATCGGATCTCAGCGCGTGCGCACGACCTCGGCCGGATAGAAGCCGAAGTTCGGCGTCATGATGTCCTGCCCCATCAGCGCCTTGCCATTCAGGCGTCCCCAGACGTCCCAATCGGTGCCGACATGGGTGACGCCGGCGCCGACGTCACGGTAGGCGCGCTGGACGGCGTCGCCCTCGCGGATGCCGTGGGCGCCGCCGCGGTAGAGCAGGCTCCCGACCGCTTCGAGGACGAGCTGCGCGCAGAAGGCCTGATTGCGCCGGCAGACGGTCCGCTCCAGCACCGTCAGCCCAGTCCCGCTCCCGTACGCCTCGCCTGTCCGCACGACGTCGCGCAGGAGCAGGGTTTCGGCCGCGTCGAGGCGAGCGGCGACATCGGCGACGCGGAGCTGGACGGCCTGGGTGTCGGCGAGCTTGTCGCCGAGCAGATTCCGGCGCGTATCGAAGCGCGAGATCGTGGAATCGAGCGCGGTATAGGCAGCG
>JANNQH010000669.1:0-2564 GCA_031400655.1 Deltaproteobacteria bacterium
TGAGCAGGACGAAGTTCGTGAATCCGAGGGCGATATAGGGAAGCTGTTTTCCGACCAGGAATTCGAAGCGTGTCGTGGGCGTGACGTAGAAGTTGGTGATGGAGCCGAGCTCCTTCTCCCGGGCGACGCTCACGGCCGTCAGGATCGCCGGAATCAGGATGAGGAGCAGCGCTGGAACGCCAGGCACCATCGTGTAGACGCTCTCAAAGGTCGGGTTGTAGCGGAAGCGTGGCTCGACCAGATTGCGGAATGTCGACGTCGGGCGTGCGCGGGCGAGGACCGAACGCAGATAGCCCGCGTGGACGCCCTGGACATAACCATCGATCATCTCGCCGCGAAACGGATTCGTCCCGTCGATCTCCACGGAGACCTCCGGCGTCCCGCCCCGTCGCAGATCGCGCCCGAAGCCGGGTGGGATCTCGATGATCAGCGAGATGTCGTTCGCCTGCAGGCGTTGGCGCGCCTCCTCCGGCGACGAGAGCGGGGCCTGCTCGCGGAAATAGCGGGATCCGCTGAACTCGCGGAGATAGGCCCGGCTCTCCGGCGTCTGATCCAGGTCGAGCACCGCGAAGCGGACGTTCTCGACGTCCGTCGTGATGCCATAGGCGAAGACCAGCATCAGGAGCGCCGACCCACCGAATGCGAAGGCCAGACGAACGGGATCGCGAAGGATCTCGAGACTCTCGCGACGGGCGTAGGCCAGCAGGCGACCGAGCCCCCGCCAGCGACGAGCGGCCCGGGAGTTTTCGACCGTCGAGCCGGATGTCGGAGGGGCAAAGCGCCGTGCGGGAGCGGGTGAATCCGAAGGCCCCGCGTCCATCGCGTCGCGGATGTACGCAATGAACGCCTGCTCGAGGTCCGGAGCGCCGCGTGCGCGGATCAGGGCTTCCGGGGTATCGCACGCCAACACCGCCCCGGCGTGCATCAGCGAGATCCGATCGCAGCGCAGCGCCTCGCTCATGCGGTGGGTCGAGATGAAGATCGTGACGCCCTGGTTCCGCGAGAGATCGATCAGCAGCCGCCAGAAGGCGTCGCGTGCGACGGGGTCGACGCCCGAGGTCGGCTCGTCGAGGATCAGCATCTCGGGCTCATGGATCACCGCCACCGCGAGCGAGAGCCGCTGACGCACTCCGAAGGGAAGCTCGCTCGCAATCTGGTCTGCCTGGTCGGCGAGCCCGAATCGTTCGCAGAGCTCCGCGATGCGGTCCGAAATCTGCGCGCGCGGGAGCCTGAAGAGCCGCGCATGGAGCTCGAAATTCTGGCGGACGCTGAGCTCGTCATACAGGGAGAAGGACTGGGACATGTATCCCACACGCCGACGCGTCTCGAGATTGCGTGCGTCGACCGGCTTGCCGAAGAGCTCCGCCTCGCCCTCCGAAGCGGGAAGCAGGCCCGTCAGCACCTTCATGGTCGTCGTCTTGCCGCAGCCGTTCGAGCCGAGAAATCCGAAGATCTCGCCCCGCTCGATCGAGAAACTCACATTGTCGACCGCGGTGAAATTGCCGAAGCGTCGCGTCAGGCCACGGGCGACGATCGCCGGCTCGCCCCCGGTCTCGCGTCGCGGCGGGATCTCGATGTCGCCGTGGTTCCCGCGCTTCTCCGTGGGAAGCAGGAGGACGAACGCGTCTTCCAGCGTGGTCGTTCCGGTCCGCTGCTGGAGCTGCTCGGGGCTTCCCGACGCGAGCAGGGCCCCCGCGTCCATCGCGAGCAGGAAGTCGAAGCGATCGGCTTCGTCCATGTAGGCGGTCGACACGAGCACGGACATCGAGGGCACATCCGCCCGCATGTCGGCGATGAGTTGCCAGAATTGTGCTCGCGACAGCGGATCGACGCCTGTCGTCGGCTCATCGAGGACGAGCAGGTCCGGATCGTGGATCAGGGCGCAGCAGAGCCCGAGCTTCTGCTTCATGCCGCCCGAGAGCTTGCCCGCCGGCCGGCTGTGAAACGGACCGAGACCGGTCGCGGCGAGGAGGGTCTCGATGCGCGCGCGGCGTTCGTTCGCGGGCTTGCCGAAGAGCCGACCGAAAAAATCCAGATTCTCGCGGACGCTGAGCTCCGCGTAGAGATTCTTGCCCAGTCCCTGCGGCATGTAGGCGATTCGCAGACAGGTGGCGCTGCGTTGGCGGGCATTCGCCAGGTCGGCCCCGAGGACCGTGACCTGGCCGGTCTGGATCCGCCGGGCTCCGGCGACGAGGCCCATGAACGTTGACTTGCCGACGCCGTCCGGACCGATCAGACCCACGAGCTGCCGGGCCGGGATGTCGGCCGAGACGTCGCGAAGCGCCAGCTTGTCCCCGTAGCGGTGGATGACCGCCGTGAGCCGAGCGACGAAAGCAGAGCCGGGTTCCACGGCGCCTACCGGGAGTCGGGGGGCAGGCGCGCTTCGAGGAACGCGGGCCACGGCGTCGGGTCCGGGCCAAGCTGGACATACGCGACGCCCCGGATGCCCGTCTTCACGATTCCGACGTGGGTCTCGACGAATTCGGTGGGGATCCGGACCTTCACCCGGAACATGAGCTTGTCGCGTTCGTTCGGCGTCTCCACCTGCCTGGGCGTGAATTGCG
>JANNQH010000670.1:0-2256 GCA_031400655.1 Deltaproteobacteria bacterium
AGGCTCGCGATCTTGCTTTGCGGGGAGCTGATCGCCTTCGACTCTGCGGTGAAGCGGGTGAAGTCCGCTTCCGAGACGCCCTTCGCGCGATCGGTTGCGATCATGGCAAGGCCCGGATAGCCGTGGTCGAGGGCGAGCTGGATGGGCACGGGGTCGCGGTCGCGATAGGCGGTCGTCAGATATTTGAAGAGGACGGTGTGGACGTGGTCGCGCTCGGCGAATCCGCGGCCGTTGCCGTAGAGCCAGTGGACCTGTTTGCCGGCCCAGTCCCAATGCTCCTGCTCGTGGTCGGCGTGGACCCAGTAGATCGAGACGTAGGAGCCGGCGTCGACGGGGCTCGCGACTTCGCCGCGTCCATCCGAAATCCGCAGGTTCTTGAGGGCGCGGGTCGCGACCCAGCGGCTGCCGGCGAAGAGCCAGGGGCCGATCATGCAGCCCGCGTAGAAATGGTCGCGTTCGTACCAGCGGTTGTAGGCGACCTCCTGGCCGCGGCGCGGATCGACGAGGGTCAGCAACATCTCGCCGATCTGGATCGGACAATCTTCCATCACGGATACTCCTCGCAAGCTTGAAAATCAGCGTAGCAAGCGCGGATGGCCCGCCACGGGGCACTCGGTCGGTCCGCGAAATCCGGCTAAGCTCGGCCGCCGACCCATCCATCCGGGAGAATCGATCGTGTTGAAGGTGAACGAGTATTTCGAGGGCAAGGTCAAATCCATCGGGTTCAAGACGGCGACGCTGCCGGCGACGGTCGGCGTGATGGCGCCGGGGGATTACGAGTTCGGAACGAGCCAGAAAGAGACGATGACGGTCGTCTCGGGTGAGCTCGTCGTGAAGCTGCCGGGCGAATCGAGTTGGAAGACGTTTGCTGCGGGGAAATCCTTCGTCGTGCCGGCGAACGCGAAGTTCCAGCTGAAGGTCGCCGGCGATACCGCCTATCTCTGTACCTATGAATGAAATGAGCTCCCGATGAGCCAGATGCCCGCGGACATCCGCTTCGACGATCTCGCGAATCCGCGTTTTCCGGACGCCTTCCACGCACAGATCAAGGCCCTCGCGCCCATGGCCGATGCGCTCGCCTTCGAGCCCGCGGCGATGATCGACGCGGCCTGCAAGAAGGCGGGGCTCGCTGACTTCGGGCCCCCGGGCTGGCGGCAGGGCCTCGAGGTCGTGCTGCAGGGATTGCGCGAAGGGCACGAGCTGTCGCCGCTCGGCAAGCTCACGTCCCATGGCGCCATCCAGGCGTTTCTCGAGAATCGGCTCCGGCTCGAGGACCTGATCAAGCGCCATCCCGAGATCCTCGCGGTCGAGCTCGAGCCGCCGATCGTGATCGCGGGGCTGCCGCGGAGCGGGACGACGCATCTACTCAACCTGTTCGGCGCCGATCCGCGGCTGCGGCATCTGCCCTGGTGGGAGGCGCTCGAGCCGGTGCTCGACGATTCCGAGAAGCCCGGGCCGGGGGAGGTCGATCCGCGCTGGACGCGGGCGAAGGCGGGGATCGATGCGCGCAATCAGGTGCTCCCGCATTTCGATGCGATGCACGAGATGACCGTCGACCACGTGCACGAGGAGATCCATCTGCTCGGCATGGATTTCGGCACGATGTTCTTCGAGAACATCGGCGTCGGCGGCTCCCCGATCTACCGCGACTACTACCGCAGCGAAGACCAGACGCCCCACTATCGTTACCTGCGGCGGATCCTCCAGACGCTCTCCTGGCTGCGCGGGCCCCGGCGCTGGATCCTGAAGAGCCCACAGCATCTCGAGCAGTTCGGCCCACTCACGACGGTCTTCCCCGGTGCCAGCTTCGTCGTGACCCACCGCGACCCGGTCTCGACTGTCGCCTCTTTCTCGACGATGGCCGCCTATACGACGCGCATGGCGGCGGCGAAGCCCGACCCGGTTTTCCTCGGCCACTACTGGGCGGATCGACTCGAGAAGATGCTGCGGTCCTGCACGCGGGATCGCGATCTGCTCCCGGCGGACCGCTCCCTCGACGTCCTCTTCCACGAGTACATGGGCTCGGAGCTCGAGACCGTGAAGAAGATCTACGCCCTCGCCGGCATGTCTTTCGACGCCGACACGAAGCGGCGGATCGACGACTACAACACGACACATCCGCGCGGCCGCTTCGGCCGGGTCGTCTACGACCTGGCGGATTTCGAGCTCGACGGCCGCGAGCTGCGGGAGCGGTTCCGCTTCTACACGGACCGCTTCCCGGTCCGGCTCGAGTCCTGAGCCCTCAGCCCAAAAAAG
>JANNQH010000671.1:0-2085 GCA_031400655.1 Deltaproteobacteria bacterium
GAATTCGTCGCGGGGTTGAAGGTCGAGGTCCGCCGGTCACTCGGGTTTCCGCCGGCGGCGACGATCGTCCCGTTCTCGAGCGTCGCGACCCCGGCGCAGAACATGTCGTGGAAGTTGCTGTCGACGCTGATGAACGTCTCGCTCACCGGATCGAAGACCGACGCATGGGTGAAGGTCGGGCCGCTCGGGAATCCTCCGGTTTCGGTCGACGACCAGGAGAGAACCCGTCCATCCGGCATGATCGCAGCGGAGATCGCGATCTCCGGCCATTGGATGACCGGGCCCCAGGATCCCATGACCGATTGGACGCAATTTTGAGTCACCGTGCACGGCGTCGACGGGACTTCCTTGATCTGCAGGCCATTGAAGTTCGCTTCATCATTGCCGGGGCCGACAGCATACGTCACGATGATCGTGCCCGAACCGTCGGCGGCTACGTCGTCGAAGAGAACGTAGTCCGTACCGAGTGTCAGCACGTGGGGCCCGGGCGTTCCAGTCGTCGATTTCGACCCGGCCACACCGCTCACCGTGAACGTCGTCGTCCGGACCGCGAAATCCCCGCCACCATAAAGGGCGAGCTGGTACGAACCATTCGGAGTCAGGCCACCGATGACCACTTGGGTGGGCTGGGAAGCAACCAAGTATTCGCGCATCAGGTCCCTGGCGTCGCTCGCAAAGTTGGCCAGATTGCCGTTCCCGGCCGAGAAGATGTGCGTTGCACCGAACGTGATGTGAGCACCGGTGGCCGCACCCGTCGAGTCGACTAGCGGAATCGAGCTCTGCGCGGCGATCGTGGCAGCGATGCCGACATTCGGCTGATCGTCGAACAGCACCGCGCCAACGGCCACATTGAGCGAGTTCCACACATTGTAGCCGGGGTCGACGATCGCCCCTTGGCCGCTGAAGGCAATCGATGAGTTGGGCGTGGGGTCGCTGGGATCGAACTGGAAATCGACGTTGATCAGATCGGCCCGGGCAGCTCCAGCCGCCAACAAGACCACGCCGAGCATGAGCCCGACGAAAGATGAATGCATGGAAGTCAACTTCTTCATGATGCCGACGCACCTCGGACCGAATACGAGCCGCTGGCCAGGGGCGTCGCCGACAGGCTGACCGTCGTCGACTGCCCCGACGAAACCGACGTCAGGGTGGAGAATATGGGAAGGGTATCGAAGCTGCCGGCGTGGACCAGGCATTCGAAATCGGCGGATGCGCGACAGGCGAGGCCGGTCAGGACAATGGGGCCGGCGATCTTGGAATGCAGCAACACGGTAAGAGCGCGGATCCCGGATCGCTTCATGTCTTGCCTTTCGTCTGGCCGCCCCATCGGCAGCCCAGTCGGTCGAGAAGAGTCACCTCTGACGGCTACACAGGCACTCCACTGAGAAGTAGGTACGCGGACAAAGCGGATTGGGGACCGGAAAATTAGAGCATCGACGATGGTGAAGATCGGATCGCCCTGGATCAAAGTAACATGACGACGCACAAAGGTGACGGACGTTCTTGCGTCTTTTGTTAAGTCCCCCCGCGCTGTCAGTTGCCGACGACCTGCGCGGGAGGCGTCAGCCAGCGCGCTTCTGCTCGGACCCCGCCGTCGAGCGTTCCGAGAAAGGCCGTCAGCGCCTCACTCTCCTCGACCGAGAGCGTGAACGGAAGGAGTTCGTGGCCGTTCGCCCCATTCGGGAGGTTGGGAGGCGGCTCGCGATAGTGGTCGATGACGGCTGCGAGCGTCGGGAAGCGACCGTCGTGCATATAGGGCGCCGACTGGCCGAGGCCCCGCAGGGTTGGCGTCTTGAATTTTCCCGACTCGGCGTCGACGTGGTCGCGCCGCAGGAAGCGAAGCTCGCGGCAGGCGTCGGGCTTGGCATCGCTGAAGGCCCCCAGGCAATTGAAGGGATCGACCAGGGCGGCCTGGATCCCGAGGAAGCGTCCGAATTCCGGCAAACCCTCCGCCGTCCACTCGGTTCCCACGCGATGGAAGCCCTGGTTCGTAAAGAGCGGTCCGTTGTGGCAGCGAAGGCACTGCGTCCGACCCGCGTCCAGGAAGAGGCGGAGGCCCGCCCGCTCGGACGCGCTGAGTCCGTT
>JANNQH010000672.1:0-1971 GCA_031400655.1 Deltaproteobacteria bacterium
CACGTCGGTTCCTGGATAGCCGTTGTACATCAGGCCACCGACGTGGACGTGGCAGAGGGCGTCGAGATGGGAGGTCGCCATGCCGTGGAAGGCGATGCCCACGAAATCGGAGGTCGTCTCGAGCCCGAAGCCCGGCACGACACAATCGTCGCCGCCGGCGATCATCATGTGGAGCGCCGGATGGGGATTGTCGATCGCCGGGGCCACCGCGAGCTCGAAGGCGCACGAGACGGCGCGCCCGTGGCGCACGCAGGCGGCGGCGCGTTTGCGCACGTCGTCGGTGATCAGATTGAGCGCCCCGGCCTCGTCCGCAGCACCCCAGCGTCCCCAGTTCTTCACCTGCTCGAAGATTTCGTCCATCCGCGCCTTGTTCGGCGCCGCGTTCTGGCTTGCCAAGTTCGACTCTCCTGTCTCGTCGGGTTGTCTCGGGCTACACCCGATGATGCCCCCGCGCTCGGGAGATCACCACCCCGCTTCCGTTCCACCCGCGAGAGACCATCTGGACGCACCCTTGGATTCGCCCGCGCTTCCGCGATACTGGGCCCAGCGAATCTCCGTCGGGAAAGGAACGAGCACGATGAGAGTCCTGGTGATGGGTGGAACGCAGTTCAACGGCCTCGCGCTGGTCCACGATCTCGCCAATACGGGCCATCAGGTCGTGATCCTGAACCGCGGCAAGAGCGAGGCGAAGCTGCCCCTCGGCGTCGAGCGGGTCTATGCCGACCGCACGAAGCCCGAACAGATGCGCGAGGTCCTGCGCTCGGTCGACGTCGACGCCGTGATCGACGTGACCGCGTACCGACCCGAAGAGGTCGAGCTCATGATCGAGATCTTCCGCGGCCGGATCGAGCACTACGTCTTCATCAGCTCGACCGTCATCTACGCGGCATCCGATCTGCTTCCGATGACCGAGAACCATCCCGTCGAGCGCGGTAACGACCAGCAGGAGTACGGCCGCAACAAGCTCCTCTGCGAGGACATCCTCGTGAAGGCCTGGCGCGAGCAGCGCTTCCCGGCTTCGACGGTCTGCTTGTCGATGGTCATGGGCGCGGGGAACATCCTTCCCGACCGCGAGCAACGCATGTTCCAGCGCCTGCTGCGGGGCCGCCCGATCCTGATCCCGGGCAACGGCCGGCTGCTGCAGCAGATTGGTCACGCCGACGACCAGGCCCGCGCGCTGCGCATGATGCTCTGCAAGCCTGCGACCTACGGCCAGCGCTACAACCTGACCGGTGGCGACTACTTCACCCAGGAAGGCTATGTCGACACCTTCTCGCGCATCCTCGACCGCCCGGCCGACAAGGTCTTCATTCCGCCGGCGCTGATGAACGATCTCTGGGAAGGTCGCGTCGAGATCGAAATGCCCCGCACGCAATCCAAAATCGACACGCGGGGCAAAGACAAAGCGAGCCGGGTGATGCTGAGCCGCTTCATGCTGACGATGCTCGTCCAGCAGATCGCGCCCAACATCCACTACTGGGATCGCAGCGCGATCTACTCGATCGACAAGCTGAAGCGCGACACCGGCTGGGAGCCCGAGCTCGATTTCCCGCGCGCGGTCGAGCGAACCTGGCGCTGGTACCAGGCCGAGGGCCTGGACAAGAGCCAGGAGTTCGACTTCGGCTTCGAGGACGAGCTCGTCAAGCTCGTCCGCGAACGCTCACGCTGACATTCCGAGAGCGACCCGGACTCACAAGTCGCGACCGGCACGGCACACGGGACGCGAATGGCTCGCCCGTGGTACGGCCGGCGTTGCGACCCCGGCGGTCGGGACTTCGGGCGGTCGCTCCGCTGAGGCGGGGTCCGGCTGCGCTTTACTTCGCATCCCGTGCACCGCGCCGGCCGCTCGCAGCTGCGCTGGCCCATTTGCGGAGCGGGATGCAAGCGCGATCACGAATCAATCGTGTATGGATATACCCATCGCGTTTCGCCTCTGCACGAGCGATCGGCGCGGTGCACGGGATGCGAAGT
>JANNQH010000673.1:0-3109 GCA_031400655.1 Deltaproteobacteria bacterium
TCGCTTCGCGGATCAGCCCCGCCCACACGGAGACCCCATGCCGCTCGGACCGATGGACGATTTCCTGGCCCACCAGACGCCCGAGACCTTCGATCACGTCTACACGGGCGACCGCGCCTTCTACGACCGCTACTACTTCAATTGTCATTCGTGCAGCGATGAGATCTTCCTGATCACCGGCATGGGGCAGTACCCGAACCTCGGCGTCCTCGACGCGTTCGTCACCGTGTCGATGGGCGACAAACATTACTGCGTACGTGCGTCGCGCGAGCTCGGCCACGACCGGCTCGACACCTCCGTCGGCCCCTTCGCCGTCGAGGTCGTGAAGGGCCTCGAGACCCTGCGCGTCACCTGCGCGCCCAACGAGTGGAACGTCGACTTCGACCTGACCTGGAACGGTTTCGTGCCTGCGCTGGAAGAGCCGGTGACCTATCGCCGGGTCGGCAATCGCTTGACGGAGCACACGACCCGCTTCGCCCAGGTCGGGAACTGGTTTGGTCGGATCCGGGTCGACGGACGGTCCTTCGACGTCACGCCCGATCGCTGGAAGGGCGCACGCGATCATTCCTGGGGCGTGCGGCCGAACACGGGCGAGCCGGAGCCGCCGGGCATCCTCGCGAAATACCGCCCGGCCGGCGAGTTCGGACATTTCCACAACTGGATCCCGATGCAGTTCGACGACTTCATGATCAAGGTCTATTTCGACGAGGACGCCCACGGCAATCGCCACATGGAGGAGGCGGTCAAGGTGCCGAAGCTCGGCTCGAACGAGCCGATCATCCACCTCGGCAGCCCGAAGCACGAGATCAGCTTCAAATCCGGAACCCGCGAAATCGCAAAGACGCGTCTCTCGTTCGCCCACACCGATCTCTCGGTCGTCGGGACCCCCCTGCGCACCAACTATCTCCTGGGCGGCTCCGGCTATCGCCCCGATGGACGCTGGGGCCTCGGTCACTACCGGGGCCCGCTCGCGGTCGAGGGCCTCGTCTGGGACCTTCGCGACCCGAAGCAGTTCGCCGAGATCCAGGGACTCAACGAGATGCTCTGTCGTTGGGAGCTGTCGACGGGGGAGGTCGGATACGGCATGCACGAGAATGCCTGCTTCGGCGTGTACCATCCCTACGGCTTTCGTTCGATGGACGCGGTCGCTCCCTGATTCCGTGCGCGCCGCGCCACCTGCGAGGACCTTCATGTCATCTGAATCGCCGCGAATCCCGTTCAAGGGACGACGAAGCGCATGGCTCCGCCGTCTCGCCGTGCTGGCGGCTCTGCTCGTCGCGGCGCTTGCCGCTGGCCGGTTCCTGCTGTCCCGTGCGGACGGGCCCGTCGGGATCTTCGCCGGCGGGCCGCTCCGCTCCGGAGAGCAGGTGGCCTTCGCCGATATGGACTGGAATGCCCTCGACGCGCTCCACGACCTCGAACTCGAGATCGTCGGCGAAGGGAGCTCCCGTACGCTCTGGTTCAGTGTCCATGAGGGCGTTGCCTACGTCGCCTGCGACCTCGACTGCGTGGGCGGTCGACTCACGCGCTGGCCCCAGCAGATCGAGCGCGACGACCGCATCGTGATCCGTATCGACGGCCGCCGCGTCGAGGGTCGACTGGTCCACGTGCCGCACGGGACGCCCGAGTACGCGATCGTGCGAGCCGGGCGCGAGCAGAAATTTTCAGGAGAGGGAGGGGTGGGCGCCGCGGCCGAGACCGCCGCGCACAACGCGGTGGTCGAGGTCGGCGAGACGCTCACGGGCCGCTCGCGGCGCAGCGAGCCCGGAGATCGACTGTACCGGGTGGCTCCCCGTTGACGGGACGCGTTAGGCTCCCTGGCATGTCGCCTCCGCCTCTCGATCCCGCCCGCTGCTGGGGCGGCGTCTATCCCATCCTCGGCCCGAAGCTTCCCGCGATCGCGAAGCGAATCGAGGCGAGCGGCCGCTACGGCATCCTCGCCGGTCAGAGCTGGGGGCCTCCGTGGATCCCGCTCGCGGCCGCGGCGGCCGTGACCGAGCGCGTCCAGCTCGCTTGCAGCGTCGCGATCGCCAGCGTGCGCAGTCCCTTCGAGACGGCGTTCGCTTCGCTCGACCTGGATCGGATCTCGAACGGACGGTTCATTTTGGGGCTCGGCTCGAGTACGCGCTGGGTTACGCGCAGCCATTTCGGTGTCGACCTGCGGAAGCCCGTCGAGCAGCTGCGCGAGTGCGTCGCCGCGGTCCGCCACATCGTGGCCCACGCGCACTCGGGTCTTTCGCCCTTCGAGGGAGAGCATTTCCGCGCCGACTTCGCTGGATTCGAGGCGACGCCGCCTCCGGTTCGGGCTGCGATTCCGATCTGGCTGGGCGCCCTGCGGTCCCGCATGACGCGCCTCGCCGGCGAGATCGCGGACGGCGTGATCGGCCATCCGCTCTGGGGCGTCGATCACTGGCTCGGCCGCGTTCAGGAAGATCTCGCCGCCGGTGCGCGGTCCGCCGGACGCCGCGTCGAGGACCTCCATCAATGCGTCTATCTGACGGTCGCGATCGCCGACGACCCGCGCGAGGCGTTCGCGGATGCGCAGCGGTCCGTGGCGGCCTATGCCGCGATCGAGCAGTACGCGTCCTTCTTCGAAGACGCGGGCTTCGGCGACGCCGCGGCTCGCATCCGGCGACTATGGAAAGCCGACCAGCGGGAGCGCGCCTCGCAGGAAGTCGACGAGGCGATGGCGCGCGCCTTCGTGATCTTCGGCGACGCCGAGCACGCGCGGCGCGAGGTCCAACGCGCCGCCATCGTTGCGTCGACGTACTCGCTCTCGCCGCCGAGCTGGGGCGTTCCGCTCCAGCGCACCGCCTACTACACCGCGCAGATCGAGCGGGCGTTCTTTGCGCACGCTTGACGTGCAGGTGGGTCGTCGACCGATCGAATCTGTCAGGTAATAATCAGCAGGTCCACATGCACCGTCTTCGCGATCGCCTGGGGCGACGGGAGGCGCGGGACGAAGCTCCATCAGTCGGGGCCGACGATCCGTCCATCCCGGACGTCGATCGACTCGGCGAGGGGTCGCGCGGGCATTCCTGGCATGCGCAGGATGTCACCCGTCAAGACGACGAGAAATCCTGCACCGGCGTTGATCTGGATAGAGCGC
>JANNQH010000674.1:0-4238 GCA_031400655.1 Deltaproteobacteria bacterium
CTGCCGCTGCTCGAGCGGGTGGCATGGGAGCGGGCGGCGCACGGGAGCCGGTCGGGCGCCGGGATCGAGGCGCCGCTCCCGATCGTGATCGCGACCCACGACGAGCGCACGGCCGCGCAGCGAGGTGCGGGTGGGAAGGCGGCCGGCGTGCGGGTGCTGCGGGTGCGGACCGCGGCCGAGATGAACGCACTCGTCGCGGCCGCGCGGGCGACGATCGTGCCGCGGCGGACGGTCGGGGGCTTCCCGATCAAGCTGCTGAACAGCCTCGCCGCTGGGACGACCGTCGTGGCCTTTCACGGGGCGGAGTGGGGGCTCGTCCACCAGCGCGACAGCCTGATCTGTGATCTCGAGAGGCCCGAGGCATCGCTCTACCTGGCGCTCGAGCTGCTCGAAAGCGATCGAGATCTCGCGGTCCGGCTCGCCGCCGGCGCGCGGGCGACCTGGTGCGCGCGCCATCAGCCGGCTCGGGTGGCCGCCGATACAATCGCCCTGATCGAGAAATTGGCCTGAAGCGGGGATCGGCTGTGCTGAACCGGCCCGGGCTTCTACACTTCGGCGCGCTCGGACCCCCATCGTGAGGGGATCCGGGCTTTTGCCGTTGGCGCTCGAGGAGCGAAGGATGACAGCGGGATGAGAGCGGGATGAGTGAGGGAGCGGTCGAAGGCGGCGAGGGCCGACAACGCCGCGCGCCGCGGCGCGGGGATACGCCCTTCGACCGCGCGCTGCGCGAAATGCGCGAGCGGAGTCCCCTACTGCGGGTCACCGGCCTGCGCGGCGCCTCGCAGCGGGTCGCCGCGAGCCACCTGATCCGCGCCCACGGCGACCGCCCCGTCCTCTACGTGACGGCCGACTCGCGCGCCGCCGACGCCGCGAAGGAGGCGCTCCAGGGTCTGCTCGGGGAACGCGAGGGCGAGTCGCGGATTCGATCCTTCCCGCGCCACGACACGCTGCCCTTCGATCGCTTCTCGCCACAGCCCTTCGTGGTCGCGCAGCGCATGGAGGTGCTGCATCGCCTCGACCGGGCAGGCGGCGACCGGAGTGGCGGCGACCGCACCGTCCTCGCCGGCGCGAGCGATACCGCGCGCTCGAGCGACTCCCCGGACGAGCGACCGCCGATCGTCATCGCACCCGCCTCCGCCCTCTCGCTTCGGGTGCCCGCGCGAACGCTACTCGCCACCTCGACCGTGCGCATCGCGATCGGCGAATCCCTCGACCGCGACTCGCTCGTCGCAGGCCTCGTCGCGATCGGTTACCAGCGCATGGCCCTCGTCGAGGAGCCGGGGGAAGTCGCCGTGCGCGGGGACATCGTCGACGTCTTCCCGCCGCACCTCGACAAGCCGCTCCGCATCGAGCTCTGGGGTGATCAGATCGATTCGATCCGGAGCTTCGATCCGGCGAGCCAGCGCTCCCAGGCGAAATGCGCGCTGGCGCTGCTGCCGCCGCCGCGGGAGCTGTTATTCGACCGCGACGGCGTGATCGAGCGCTCGGCGGTGATCCGCGCGCGGGCCGCCGAAGAGTCGATCCCCGCGGCCCAGGTCGATGCGCTGGTCGACTCCCTGCTGCGCGGCGCGGTGCCGCCCGGCGCCGAGTCCCTCGCGCCCCTGATCCAGCCCGCGCTCGAATCGTTCTTCGACTATCTGCCCGCCGACACACTCGTGCTCGTAGAAGAGCCCGAGCTCGCCATGGCGCGCCTCGAGCGGCTCTTCGACGAGATCGAGACGAATCTCGTGGCAGCGAAGGGCGAGCGGATCACGGTGCCCTTCGCCGATCTGCTGCTGTCGACCGCCGAGATCGCGGCGGCGCTCGGCGCACGCCAGGCCGTCCGGCTCGAGCGCCTCGACCTGGTCGAGTCGGTCTCCGAGCAGGGCCGCCACCACGCCACGACCGAGACCCAGGAGGATCTCCGCCGCGCGCTCGTCGCCACCCGCAGCCACGACCGCGCCCTCGCGCCGCTCTCCGAGCGCTGCAGCGCCTGGCTCGCCGACGGCTGGCGGGTCGTCGTCGCCTGCAGCTCGCTCTCGAGCGCCGAACGGCTGAAGCATCTGCTCGCCGACTATCAGCTGGACGCCCAGGTCGCGACCGATCCCCGACCGGTCTGGCACTGGTCGCTTCCAGGCCGCCTCGAGCTGCGCGTCGTCGACATCGGAGGCGAGGGCTTCGTCTGGGCGGCGCAGGCGCTCGCGGTCGTGTGCGACGAGGAGATCTTCGGCGCTCGCTCTCGCCGCCGCTCGCGCACCGGCTGGCGCGACGGCCAGAAGCTCGACGGCATCGCGCAGCTCGCGCCCGGCGATTTCCTCGTCCACGTCGACCACGGCATCGGCATCTACCGCGGGCTGAAAGAGCTCTCGGCGGGCGGCACCCAGAGCGAGCTGCTCGCGATCGAGTATCTGGGCGGCGACAAGCTCTTTCTTCCCGTCGACCGGCTCGCGAGTATCCAGCGCTACGGCGCTGCCGACGGGGTCCAGCCGCGGATCGACAAGCTCGGCGGCGAGACCTGGCAGAAGACGAAGGGCAAGGTCAAGTCGTCGCTGCGCGACATGGCGGGCGAGCTGCTCGCGCTCCACGCCGCCCGTGAGCTCGCGCCAGGCTACGGCTTTTCCGAGCGAGACGCGGTGCTCGAGGAGTTCGAGGCGGCCTTCACCTACGAAGAGACGCCCGACCAGATGGCGGCGATCGACGACGTGCTGGCCGACATGCACGAGCCGAAGCCGATGGACCGCCTCGTCTGCGGCGATGTCGGTTACGGCAAGACGGAGGTCGCGATTCGCGCGGCGTTCCGTGCAGCCCAGGACGGGAAACAGGTCGTCGTGCTCACGCCGACGACCGTGTTATGCCAGCAACATTTCGAGAACTTCCAGAAACGCTTCGCCCCATATCCGATCCGGGTCGACATGCTCTCGCGCTTCTGCTCGCCGAAGGACTCGAAGGCGACCCTCGAAGGACTCGCGACCGGCCAGGTCGATGTCGTCATCGCGACCCATCGCATCCTGCAGAAGAACATTCAGTTCAAGGATCTGGGGCTGCTCGTCGTGGACGAGGAGCAGCGCTTCGGAGTCGCCCACAAGGAGCGCATCAAGAAGCTGAAGAAGACGGTCGACGTTCTGACGCTCACGGCCACGCCGATTCCGCGCACGCTCCAGATGGCCTTCACCGGCATCCGCGATCTCTCCGTCATCGAGACGCCGCCGGTCGACCGGCTCGCGATCCGGACCCAGGTCTGCCGCTTCGACGAGGGATTGATCCGCGAGGCGATCCTGCGCGAGATGCGGCGCGGGGGGCAGGTCTTCTTTCTCCACAACCGGGTGCGCTCGATCGAGGCGATGAGCGAGACGCTGCGGCGATCGGTGCCCGAGGCGCGGGTGATGGTGGCCCACGGGCAGATGAAGGAGCGCCAGCTCGAGGACCGGATCCATGCCTTCCTGCGCCACGAGGCCGATGTGCTGTTATGCACGACGATCATCGAGAGCGGGATCGACATGCCCAACGTCAACACGATCCTCGTCCACCGCGCCGATGCGTTGGGCCTCGCCCAGCTCTACCAATTGCGCGGCCGCGTCGGCCGCAGCTCACGGCGCGCCTACGCCTATCTGCTCGTCCCGACGCAGGTCGGCTCGCTCTCGCCCGACGCCCAGAAGCGGCTCGAAGCGATCCAGGACCTGTCCGAGCTCGGCGCGGGCTTCCGCTTGGCAAACCTCGATCTCGAGATCCGCGGGGCGGGGGATCTGCTCGGCTCCGAGCAGTCGGGCAATCTCCGCTCGGTCGGCTACGAGACGTACATGGAGATGCTCGAGCAGACGATCGACGAGCTCCGCGGCCAGGCCCACGAGGACTGGATCGATCCCGAGATCAAGCTCCCCGTCGTGGGCCGCCTCCCCGATGACTACGTCGCCGACGTGAGTCAGCGGCTCGTCCTCTACAAGCGGCTCTCGAGCGCGCGGGACGAGAACGAGGTGGTCCAGATCCGGGACGAGCTGATGGACCGCTATGGGCGGCTGCCTTCCGAGGCCGAGAATCTCGTCGAGGTGATCCGGCTCAAGATCGCGGCGCGTCGGCTGGGCATCATCCGCATCGAGATCTTCCGGGGTGAGCTCGTGCTGCAGGTCGCGCCGAAGAGCCAGATCGATCCCGATCGACTCGTCCGGCTCCTTTCGCAGGCGCGCTCCGGCATTCGCGTCACACCCGAGCAGCGCCTGGTCACCCGCGCCCCGGGCCCGGAAGGCGGACCGCCGGCGCTCTTC
>JANNQH010000675.1:0-2877 GCA_031400655.1 Deltaproteobacteria bacterium
GAGGCCGAGGCCGATTCCGCCCCGGGCCGAAGCACTTCCGGCCGAGCGGTAGAAGGGCTCGAAGATCCGTTCGCGCAGGGCCTCCGGGATGCCGGGCCCGTGGTCGAGGACGACGACGCGCACGAGCCCCGGCTGCGGCGATGGGCCCACCTCGACGCGGACCGGCGGCTCGCCGTGGCGCAGGGCGTTCTCGAGCAGATTGCGCAGCAGGCGGCGGATCAGGCGGGGATCGCCCGCGGTCGTGTGCGGCGTCCCGCTGACTTCGACGCCGGGCAGGCGCGCCGCTTCTTCCGCGGCCAGGGCGAGCAGGTCGATCGACTCGCGGTCGAGCACGCGCTCGGGTGCGTCGAGTCGACTCGAGACAAGCAGCTCGCCGATCAGCTCGTCGAGCTCGATTAGATCGCGTTCGGCCTGATCGATCAGGTCGGGGCGCGGGCCTTCGCGCAAGAGCTCGAGGGCGGCACGCACCCGGGCGAGCGGGGTGCGTAGCTCGTGGGAGGTGTTGGCGAGCAGGCGCGTCTTGTCGGCGACCAGGCGCTCGATCCGCTCGGCGGTCGCATTGAAGGCGAGGGCCAGGCGCGCAATCTCGTCGTGACCCTCGACGGGAACCCGAAGCGCCAGGCGACTTTCGCCGAATCCCTCCACGTGATGCTTCAGGTTCTCGACGCGCCGGGTCAGACGCCGTGCGAGGGGATGCGCCGCGATCCCCGTCGCGATCGCGAGCAGTGCTATCGCTCCCAAAAAATGGGGGAACGGTCGCCGCATATGATCGCCCCGGGCGACCAGCCAGCGGCCGTCGGCAAGGGCGAGGGCGAAGCTCCGGTGGCCCTGGCCACTGCCCGAGAGGAAGCGACTGCCGCCGGCCCCGGGCGGGGTGGGCACCGGCTCGCCGACCGCGACGAGGCGATGCCCTCGGTCGTCGTAGACCGCGAGGTCGAGCTCGAACGGGCGCGCAATGGCCTCGGCCCAGCGCGCGAGGCGCTCGGGCTCGGCGTCGGGGGGCGGGATCGAGGCGTCGGTGAAGGCCGTCATCTCGTCGAGCCAGCGGGCCGGCCGGTTGCCGCCATCCATCTGCCAGAACGCGCCGCCCATCAGCAGCGCAAAGAGCAGCAGCACGCCGAGCACGGCCGCGTAGATCTGGAGGTAGAGCCTTTTCATCTCAGCCGTCCAGGTCCCCGTCCTGGCTGCGGGCGAAGACGTAGCCCGCGCCGCGGACGGTGATGAGGCGTTTGGGATGACGCGGATCGTCTTCGATCGCGGCACGCAGGCGCGAGATGTGATTGTCGATGCTGCGGTCGAAGGCTTCGAGGCCATGGCCGCGCAGGCGCTGCATCAATTGGTCCCGGGAGAGGACTCGGCCGGCGCTCTCGGCGAGAACGCATAACAGATCGAACTGATGGCTCGTGAGCGGGCGGAGCTCGCCGGCGACGGCGACGACCCGCGCATCGCGGTCGATCTCGAGCCGGCCGAAGCGCAGCGATCCGAGCCCGCGGTGATCGCTCGGTCGCACCCGGCGGAGAACTGCCCGCAGACGCGCGAGGAGCTCGTGCAGGCTGAAGGGCTTGGGCAGATAGTCGTCGGCACCGATCTCGAGTCCGACGATGCGGTCGGTCTCGTCGCCGCGGGCGGTCAGCATGAGGACCGGGACGTTCGAGCGCTCCCGGATCCGCCGGCAGACCTCGAAGCCGTCGAGATCCGGGAGCATGACGTCCAGGATCACCGCGTCGAAGGCATTCCGCTCGAGGGCGGCGAGGCCCGCTGTAGCACGGGCCCGGGACTCGACGGCGAGGCCCCGGGCGGTGAGGAATTCGCTCACCATCGCCGCCAGGGCCTCGTCGTCGTCGATGATCAGGACGCGGGTCGACAATTCTCAAACCCCACTCGCGTCCCGCGGCGCGTCGTCATGCGGAGCGCGGGGGCCGCTCGAACGGAGATGCTCGAAGAATCCGTGGTGGCCGGGGCCGCCATGCCTGCCGGCGTGCGGTCCGTGATGGTGGGCGCGGTGCTCGTCGAGCTTTTCGGCGAGCTGCTGCCGCTGCTCCGGTGTCAGCACTTCGAGCACCTCGACGAGCTTGGCGACCACCGCTTCGGAGAGGGCGTCGGCCCTGGCCAGATGTTCGCTGCGGAGCGCTTCGAGGGCGGCGCGGTCCGGGGGATCCGCCGTGATCAGCGCCCGCAGCGTCTCGCCGTCATCGCCGGCCTCCCCATGGGAGGCATGGGAGGCCGCGACGAGCTCGAGCGTCTCGTCCGCGATCGCGCGGATCCGGGCTGCCTGCTCTTCGCTCGCATCGATGTCGGAGATCATCCGGTCGAGCATCCGCGCGGCATGCGCCCGCCACCGGTCGCCGGGTTTGGCATCGGTCCCATGCCAGGCGGACACGCGGCCGGCGACGAAGAGCATCGCGAGCGTGAGGGTGAAGAGGGTGATGGGCCACCAGAAGAGCGGGCGCCGCCCAGTGGCTTTTTTCGGGGTCGGCTCTCGGTTCGTCGATTCCATCCTGCGATTCTCCTCGGAGGGCCGGGCTTCGGGAAGCGCCGGCCGGGTTGGGCGCGCAGGTAAAAGCTAGGTCCCGAGTCTCCCGGGAACGTCGAGCGAGTGTAAAGTTATGTGAAGTTCGAGGATTCCCCGGTATCTCCGCGCAAATACACGACACTTCCGGCACAGAGTGTGGCCGCGACCCCCTCGCTCGACAGCGCCTCGCGGGCCGCTTGCCAGGGCCGGTCGAGCAGACAGAGGTCGGCGGGCTGGCCGACGGCAATGCGCGATTGGATTTCCGATCTGACGTTGGCTGCACTGCCCGGGAGGAAGAGCGCGAAGGCGGCTTCGGGTGAGACGCGCTCGCCCTCGCCGAGCAGCGCCCCGCGCCGGGTCCTGCG
>JANNQH010000676.1:0-1653 GCA_031400655.1 Deltaproteobacteria bacterium
ACCCGGAACGCTTGCGACAAGTGCTCGAGGCTTTTGGGCGGGCGTGCCGTGGTCCTGGGGTCCTCTACTTGACCGGCGGTGCGACGGCGCTGCTCGAGGGCTGGCGAGATTCGACCGTCGACATCGATCTGAAGCTCGATCCCGAACCCGAAGGGGCCTTCGCCGCGATCGCTCGGATCAAGGAGGAGCTCGACGTCAACGTGGAGCTCGCTTCGCCCGCCGATTTCCTGCCCGAGCTCGGAGACTGGCGCAGGGAGAGCCGATTTGTCGGTCGCTTCGGTCCGATCGAAGTTCGCCACTACGATTTTCGCGCGCAGGCACTCTCGAAGCTCGCGCGGGGGTTTGAGCGGGACATGAGCGACGTGCGGGCCATGCTCGAACGAGGACTCGTGACGTGTGACGGACTGCGCGGTGCGCTCGACGAAATGATGCCCCGCCTCGAGCGATTTCCCCGCGTCGATCAACGTGTGCTCATCGGACGACTGGGAGAGATCTGTGGCGCCGCGGAGTACAGATCATGAAGTCGACGGCAGAATCGCTCGAAGGTCTCCCCGGAGTCGACCTCGTTTCACAGGGACTGTCTGATCTTGCTTGCTCGAAGCACACGGCCGAGGCCGCGCTGGTCGAAGTCGCCCGGACTCGACTTGCCGAGCTCGGCCTCGTGGTCGGAGGGCGGACCGTCGGCGACCAGGATGCCGAGCTCGTCTTGTATGCCCGGCTCGGCGAACGCTTTCCGGATGGGGATCCTTATGGCCTGTACTGCGCCTGGCTCGACCAGCTCGTGAGCTTCATGTCGGCCCTGGGAAATCGGACGCGTCGTTCGCGACCTCCGTGACCCGCGGAGGCCGTGCCCGCCGATCGATCGCGGGAAGCTCGTCGAGGGGCACCGACTGCGCGACGCCGAGCTCCGCCATGCGCCGTGCCGAGACGTGGACCCGCGATTCGAGGGATCCGATCGCCTGGTTGTAGGCCTCGACGGCGGAGTCGAGCTTGCGGCCGAGCGAGCCGAACTTGTCGTTCAGCGCGACCAGGCGATCGAAGAGCTCGCGCCCGATCTGGGCCACCGCGACCGCGTTCTGGGCCATCTCTTCCTGCTGCCAGCCGTGGGCGATCGCGCGCAGCAGGGCGATCAGGGTCGTCGGCCCGGCGAGCAGCACGCGTTTGGCAGCGCCGTCCTCGATCAGCTCGGGATCGCTCGCGAGCGCTGCCGAAAAGAAGGGCTCGCCGGGCAAAAACAGCACGACGAACTCGGGCGAGCCGGTCAGCCTCGACCAGTAGGCGCGGCCCGCGAGCTCCTCGAGATGTCGGCGCACGTGCCGCGCATGGAGGGCGAGCTGCTCGTCGCGCTCGGCGTCGCTCGTCGCTTCGCTGGCGGCGAGGTAGGCGGTCAGCGGCGTCTTCGCGTCGATCACGACGACGCGATTGCCGGGCAGGCGCACGATCAGGTCGGGCCGCCCGCGGCCGCCGTCGCCGCCGAGCGTGCGATTGCTGGGCCCGTCGCCCGGCGCGGCACCGGGGCTGTTCGTGAGCGTCATCTGCTCGACGAAGTCGCAGTGTTCGAGCATGCCGGCGAGCTCGACGACACGGCGCAGCTGAAGCTCACCCCAGCGGCCGCGGGCGTTCGGTGTGCGCAGGGCCTGGCTGAGATTGCGG
>JANNQH010000677.1:0-2096 GCA_031400655.1 Deltaproteobacteria bacterium
GGCGTCACTCCCGGCAGGCGCCTCGAGGGCGACGGCGTCGCCCGATGCGGCGGAGGCGCTCGGCGTTTTCGACGTCGCGCTCGCAGAGCTTGCGCAGCTTCGCGCGCGACTCGATCCGGGAAGCTTCGAGCGCGCGCTGGCGCTGTTGCTCGCCAGCGAAGCCCGCGGCGGTCGCGTGCACGTGACCGGCGTCGGGAAGCCCGAGCACGTGGCGCGTTATGCGGCGAGTCTGCTCGCCTCGACGGGGACTCCGGCGACGTTCCTGCACGCGACCGAGACGCTCCACGGGAGCCTCGGGCAGGTCGTGCCCGGCGATGTCGTGATCGCGATCAGCAACAGCGGGACGACTTCGGAATGCCTGCTCGCGGCGCGGGCCGTGCGGGACTACGGGGGACGTCTCATCGCGGTGACGGGTGGGCTCGCGTCGCCGCTGGCAGCGCTCTGCGACGTCACCCTCGACGCGGGTGTAAAAGAAGAGGGAGGTCCCCTGGGGCTTGCGCCGCGGGCCAGCGTGGCTGCGGAGATCCTCGTGCTGGCAGCCCTCGGGGCAATCCTCCAGGAGCGCCGCGGTCTCGATCGCAAGGGCTACGCCGCCCGGCATCCGGCGGGCGCCCTCGGCAAGCAGGCCCGGGGCCACTAGTCCGCGGGAATCGCTCAGGCGGAGATCGGGCGGACCGATGAGCCGGGCAACGGTGGTAATCGCCTACGCCCGAGCGTGCGCGGCGGTCCACCACGGGGACGCGTCCCTCTGCCCGGAGAGCCCTCGCCATGGCCGCCCAGCTCGCTTCTGGTCCCGCGCTCGAACCCGCTCGCGACCCGATCGCTCCGGACCTCGAGCGCGTCCTGACCTCCTACGACACGTGTTATGTCTGGCGCTACGGATCCCCATCGTCGAGCCTGCGCGAGCTCTACGCGAAGGCGAAGCGCGACCAGTGGGATGGCGCCTCGGACCTCGATTGGTCGATCTCCGTCGACCCCGAGGAGCCGCTGCTGCCCGCCGAGATCAACCCGCTGCGCGACTACGCTCCCTACAAGAAGATGAACGCCCGGGAGCAGATGCGCGTGCGCCATTGTCAGGTCGCCTGGCAGCTCTCGCAGTTCATGCACGGAGAGCAGGGCGCCCTGATCGTCGCCTCGCAGCTCGTTTCGGCGGTGCCCATGATGGACGCGAAGCTCTTTGCCGCGAGCCAGACGATGGACGAGGCGCGTCACGTCGAGGTCTTCTCCCGTTATCTCACCGAGAAGATCGAATGGGAATGGCCCGTCAACGAGAACCTGAAGCGCCTGCTCGACACGATCATCCAGGACTCGCGCTGGGATCTCAAATACCTCGGCATGCAGATCCTCGTCGAAGGCCTCGCGATGGCGGCCTTCGCGAACTTCCATCAATTGACGAGCGAGAAGCTGCTCAAGGATCTGATCCACCTCGTCATGCGCGACGAGGCGCGCCACGTGGCCTTCGGCGTGCTCTCGCTCGAGGACTACTACGCAGAGCTGCCGGCTTGCGAGCGCCGCGATCGCGAGGATTTCGTGATCGAGGCCTGCGAGCTGATGCGCGATCGGCTGGTCGGCGAGGAGACGGCCGATTATTTCGGACTCGAGCGCGCGCCCTACAAGCAGTGCATGCTCGACTCGCCGATTCTCCAGCTCTTCCGGATGCAGCTCTTCGCGCGGATCGTGCCGAACCTGCGGCGGCTCGGGCTGCTCTCGCCGCGGGTGCGGAGCGAGTTCGATCGGCTCGGCATCCTGCAATTCGAGCATGCCGACCCGTGCGCACAGGACGCGGCGCTTGGAATCGCCTGATCCGTGCGCGGGTTCCCGTGGGGTCGGCTCGCCGGCACGCGAGACCGCGAGGAGGACGTCAATGCCCCGGCCTGTCTACGCGCCCACGCCATTGACGCTCGTGGGACCGGCCTCTAAGGTCCGCCGTTCGAAATCCAGCGCCCGGAGGTCGGATCGCTCCCCAGGCGGTCCCCCGAGCGCGATGCGCGAAGCGAAAATAGAAAGTTCTCGATTTACGGGGCCGTAGCTCAGCTGGGAGAGCGTCGCGTTCGCAACGCGAAGGTCGGCGGTTCGATCCCGCTCGGCTCCACCAT
>JANNQH010000678.1:0-2758 GCA_031400655.1 Deltaproteobacteria bacterium
CGAGCTCGTCGTCGTGACACCGGAAGGTCAGGCCTTCTCCGACGCCGTGGACCAGGTCGTGCTGCCCGGCGAGGCGGGCCGCTTCGGTGTGCTCGAGAGCCACGAGCGTTTTCTCACGCCGCTCGTCCGCGGGCCGATGCAGATCCTGCGCGGCGGCACGAGCCAGTGGGCGGCAATCTCGAGCGGATTCGCCGAGGTCGATGGGCAGAAGGTCGTCGTATTGGTCGACGGCTGCACGCTCGCGAGCAACATCGACCGGGCAGCGTCGGAGAACCGACGCGTCGAGGCGGCACGCCAGCTGGCGGCGCTGGCGGATGCACCCGAGAACGCCGGCGAGCGGCTGCGGCTCGCCGAGCTCGTCGCAAAGGCGGAGCTCGAGCTCGCGGTCGCGGGGCTCTAGACGTTCCGCGCGCGACCTGACGCGGAACCCTCGCTCAGATCGCATCCTCGGGAAGGCTGAAGTCGGGAATCGGCAGCTCGGTCACGCCGCGCGCCGCCTTCAAGTCGTCCCATCCGCTCCGGTCCTGACCCGCGCGTTCCGGCCGGCCGTTGAACACCTCGAACAGCAGTGCGCCCTCCGGCCCGGCGACCAGCGGTCCGAAGAAGGCGCCTGCCTCGAGGATCGCGACCGTGCCCTCGGTCCAGAGCTGGTCCCCGACCCGGACCTCGCCTGCGAGGATGAAGATCACCTCGTCTGCCTGGTGCGAGTGGCGCGCGAGCATCATGCCCGGCTCGTAGCGCGTGTAGCAGACGAACATCGGCTCGCTCGCCACGATGCGGTTTTGCACGGCCGAGCGTGTGCCGTCGCTGTTCTGCTGCTCGCGTGTACGCAGCCAGGGCAGCTCGTGGACGTTTCCCACCCGCAGTCGCGGGCCATTCGCATGGCACATGAAGGCCTCATCCATTCGAGGACGTCGCATCGGACCCGCCGCGGCACGAGGGAACGATGGGACCCTGCCTGCCAGCGGCCTTCGGATACTACCAATCCGAGCGGGGTCCCGAGCGGCGTCGCGCGGGCGTGTCGCGGTGCCCGATCGCGCGGGACGGTCTACTTTGCTGCGCTCTACGGAGCACTCGCAATGGACTTTGCCCTGGGCCCGGAGCTCGAATCGATTCGCGCGGAGACTCAGCGCCTCTGCGCTGCCTTCGATGACGACTACTGGAGCGCGAAAGACGAGGCGCATGCGTTTCCCTGGGAGTTCTACCGCGCCTTCGCCAAGCAGGGCTGGATCGGGATCCTCGTGCCCGAGGCCTACGGCGGGGCCGGTCTGGGGACGCTTCACGCAGGCGTCCTGCTGAACGCCGTGGCGGCGAGCGCCGGCGCCCAGAACGCGGCCTCGGCACTGCATCTCTCGATCTTCGGCATGGGCCCGGTGATCCATCATGGCAGCGAGGATCTCAAGCGGCGCACGCTGCCGCCGACGGCAACGGGCGAGCTCCACGTCTCCTTTGGCGTGACCGAGGACGACGCCGGCACCGACACGAGCCGCATCCGCACCTTCGCGCGCCGCGACGGCGACCGCTTCATCGTGAAGGGCAAGAAGGTCTGGAACTCGAAGGCGCTCGAGGCCCAGAAGATCTTGCTGCTGGCCCGGACGACGCCGCGCGAAGAGTGCCGGCGCCCACTCGATGGCATGACGCTCTTTCTCGCCGATCTCGACCCGCGCTTCGTCGAGATCCGTCCGATCCCGAAGCTCGGCCGCAACGCCGTCGGCTCGAACGAGGTCTACATCAACGACCTGCCGGTTGCGGCGAACGACATCGTCGGCGAGGTCGGGCACGGCTTTCGCTGCCTGCTCGACGGGCTCAATCCCGAACGCATCGTGATCGCCGCCGAAGCCGCGGGCATCGGCCGCCGCGCCCTCGAGGTCGCGACGCGTTATGCGAAGGGCCGCGTCGTCTTCGATCGCCCGATCGGCCAGAACCAGGCGATCGCACACCCGCTCGCCGAGTGTCTCTCGGAGCTCGAGGCCGCCGATCTGCTCTGGCAAAAGGCGGCTTGGACCTACGACGCAAAGCTTCCTGCGGGCCCCCTCGCGAACATGGCGAAGCTCCGGGCCAGCGAGGCCGGGTTCAAGGCCTGTGACGTCGCGCTGCAGACGCTGGGCGGCTTCGGTTATGCGCGGGAATTCCACGTCGAGCGCTACTGGCGGGAGAGCCGACTCTCCCGCATCGCGCCGATCTCGAACGAAATGATCCGGAACTTCCTGGCGGAGCACGTGCTGGGCCTGCCGCGCGCCTATTGAGGCAGCGTGTCTCGACTCGGATGGCGCGGCGACTCGCCTGCCGTCTATCGCAGTCGAAGGAACGACACCGGCAACACCGGGCCCGCCGCAAACGCAGCGCCCGTCGCTGGCTCCGGAACCCCCTGAAATGGCGCGTAGCTGACGGCGCCCGTGAAGTCGCCGGGCGCGAAGGCGAAGGCGCCGATCCGGATCCGGCCCACGACGGCCGTGCCTGGTGCCGCGGCGCCTCCCCGTGGCCGATCCGGCTCCGCCAACCCGGCTGGGTACAGAGGATCGACACAGCCCGTGCTAGGGTCGCCGCCATGCCGCTGCGCGTCGTGCAATGGACCACCGGCCTCGTCGGCCGCAGTGCCGTGAAGGCCGTCCTCGACCACCCGGATCTCGAGCTCGTCGGATGTTATGCCTGGAGTTCCGACAAGGTCGGGAAGGACGTCGGCGAGCTCTGCGGCCTGGGCCCGATCGGGGTCACGACGACCGACGACATCGACGCGATTCTCGCCCTGCGCCCGGAC
>JANNQH010000679.1:0-7276 GCA_031400655.1 Deltaproteobacteria bacterium
AGTCGAGACCCTGGGCCGCGTCGTCGGCGGCGAATATCTGGTCGCACTGCATGCGGGTGCGCGCGCATGACCCGCGAGCAGAAGCGCCTCGAACAGCTCCGCCGCTGGAAGCAGGCTGCCAGCTGGGCGCCCGTCTTCTGGTTCCCGCTGCTCGTCTACGCGCTCTCGATGGGCGCCACGGGCGTCGCGCTGACGCTCGGACTCGCAGGCGCCGCCTTCTCCGGTGCGGCACGCCTCGCAGTCTGGTCGGCCCGCTGTCCGCGCTGCAGCGAATCGTTCCGCGCGCGGCCCGGCGGCTTCCGGCGCGTCTGGGACGAGTCCGCGTGCTCCGGCTGCGGCATCTCGCTCTTCCATCTGCGCCGCGCACAAACGGATGACGCGGTCTGATGGACGCCTCCGCCGAGTACTTCTAATACTTCGCGATCACCGTGTCGCCGAAACGTCTGACCCAGTCGAGCTTCGCCTGGAGTGTCATCTGGTCGGGTTCGTAGGGATTGCGATAGCCGACGCCGAGGGTCGTGACGCCCTTGTCCTCGAGGCGCCGCATGTCGTCGATCTTGAATGCTGCCATGCCCGCGAAGACCTGGAAGGGCTGCTTGTCGCGGCCGTACTCCTTGCGCAGGCGAGTGATGACCGCGAGGCGCTCGACCAGCTCGGCTTCCGAGAGGCTCACGAAGTTGACGCCGTCGCCGTAGCGCGCCGCGCGGCGATAGGCCGGCAGGCTGTGACCCCCGATGATGATCGGCGGACATTTCGAAGGCACCGGGCAAAGCTTGATCCGCGGAATCTCGTAGTACTCGCTCTTCCACTCGAAATAGTCGCCCGTCATGAGCCCGCGGATGATCTGGATCTGCTCGTCCATCCGCGGTCCGCGCGAATCCCAGTCCTCACCGCAGGCCTGGAAATCCTCGACCCAGGGGCTCAGCCCGATGCCCAGGATGAAGCGCTCGTTCGTGAACACCTGGAGCGAGCTCGCCTGCTTGGCGACGAGCACGGGATTGCGGATCGGAAGCTTCAGCACGCCGACGGCAAATTTGATCTTCTGCGTGACGACCGACATCGCCGCGAAGAGTTGGAAGGGATCGAGGAAGGGAGCGCCCTCGAGGAAGTCGCGCTTGCCGTCCGCGGTGTAGGGATAGGTGCCGATCGCGGACTCGGGATAGAGGACGCTGTCCCCCAGACCGAAGCAGCCGAAGCCGGCCTCGTCAGCGGCCTGGGCGATCGGAAGGTAGTGGCCGATGTCGCACATCGATTCGGCGATCTGGAACTCCATGATTCGACTCCATTGGACGCTTTGCGACTCTTCTCGAGTCGGGGACGGCCCGGGCCGCGGCGCACGGCGCGCGGTCCGCAATCTACAAACCTCAGTCCTTCACGATAGCCGCCCGGGCGCGGGCTGCCCGGGCGATCCGATGGGTCGCACGCTCGCCGGGCGCTGCGCGGTTCGGGGCCGACGGATCGGCCGTGCGCGGTAGTGTGTGGGAACAGGAGGTGCGCCCGATGACCCAGCTCCCGCACGATCTGCCCGCCGGCAGCTACGAATGGATCGAGAAGATCGGCGGCGGCACGATCTCGCGCCTCGTGCGACACGTTGCACGCCGCGAGGCCTGGATCGTCGACGTGAAGCGGCCCGACGGCACGACGCTCGAGGCCTTCCTGCGCATTCAGCGCGACGACGGCGGCGTCGATCCGCGGCGCCTCGAGCGCGAGACGCGGATCGTAGCGGCCCTCGCGACGACAGACGTGCCCGCGACAGCCGTCCACGGCTGGAATCCCGAGCTGCGCACGACGCTCTTCGCCCGGGATCCCGGCCGCTCCGACATCGACAAGCTCGGCGATCCCCGCCAGCAGCGCGCGATCATGGAGGACTTCATGCGCGTGGTCGCGCGCATGCACCGACTCGATCTCGACGCTCTCGGCCTCGACGACGTGATGTCGCCGCGTCCCCGCAACGCGCGCGAGACGGCGCTGAACGAGGTCGACGTCGTCGTCGATCAGTGGAAGCATTTCCTGGCGGACTATAAAGATCCGCTGCTGACCTACTCGCTCGATTGGCTCCGGCGCTTCGCCCCCGAAAAGGTGGCGCGCGTGTCGCTCGTGCAGGGCGATACGGGGCCCGTCAATTTCATGTTCCAGGGCGATCGCGTCTCGTCGATCATCGACTGGGAGCTCGGCCATTGGGGCGACCCGATGGAGGATCTCGGCAACATCGTCGTGCGCGAGTTCTGGAATCCCTGCGGTGGACTGACGGGCCTCTTCGAGCTCTACGCCGCCGAGTCGGGCATTCCGTACACGCGCTTCGCGGCGCAATATTATGCGGTGCACCAGAACGTGCGCGGGATGATTCCGATCCACTACGTCTGCAACCATGCGCATCCCCGCGAATCGCTTGCGTGGTACCTCTGCTACCGCTACGCCGGCGATCGCTCGACCTGCGAGATGATCGCTCAGGCGATGGAGATCGAGGTCGAGAAGCCCGCGATGCCGGAGGGCGTGGGGGAGCAGGACGTGCTCGCCGAAGCGGCGCTCTACGCGCAGTCGAACGACGTGACGCCGGCGGTAGGCGACGCCTTCGCGCGCTCCCGCGCCCGGGATGTCGCGACGCTCGTCGCGTGCATGGATCGCAAGCGGCGTTATGGGAGCGCGATCGAGCAGATCGAGGTCGAAGCAATCGGGGCGCTGCTCGGGAAGCGACCAGTCGACGGGGAGGAGGGCATCCGGGCTCTCGATGCCGCGATCCGCGCTCGCGCGGTGCCGGACGAGAAGCTGGTGCCCTATCTGACCGAGCGCGCCTATCGCGAGGAATGGCTCTACGCCCCGGCCGTCGCGCTCTACCCGGCACGCCGCTGGGCGGCGCTCGATTGAGCGGCGAAACGACGGTCGCGATGCGCGAGAGCGAAGCGAGCTTTCTGGCGGGCCTGGTCCGGTGAGGCTGCGATCTCGGCAAGCGTGCGTTCTGCTGAGCCTGACGGGGCTGCTCGCGTGCGGGGATCCCGACCGCGCGATCCTGGCCCGATTCACGGAGTCCGAGCAGGCGAGCTTTCGGCGGGGCCGCAGTGTCGCGGTGCCGTGTTGGACCTGTCATGACCTGGCGGGCACGGTCGACAAAGTGGGCCCCTCCCTCGCAGGGGTCTTCGGGCGGCGATCGGGGATGGCGCCGGATCAGCCGGGCTCCGAAGCGATGCTCGCTGCGTCGATCGTCTGGGACGAGCGGACCCTCGCCGCATTCCTGACGAATCCCGCCGGCTTCGTGCCTGGCAATGGCATGGTCTCGCCCGGCGTGCGCGACCTGGATGCGCTCCGCGACCTGCTCTTCTATCTGCGCCACGTCTCGCGACCCGGAGCCCGAGACGAGGAGCACGACGGAGAATGACGCCGTCCCTCGATCGCAACCCGTCCCTGCTCGTCGCTGCGACCTATCGTCGCGACGTGGTCGCCTCCCTCGAGCGCGTCTGGGAAAACGTCTTCGACTGGGAACATCTTCCCTGGCTGCACGCCACGACCTTTCGTGCGATCGAACGCCTGGCGGAGGACCGCTTCGGCTGGCGCGCGCGCGTGAATCTCGCGCGGGGCGGAGATGCGGAGATCGAGCTCGTCGCGGATCGGACCTCCGGTCGTTATGTCGCGCGAACGCTCGCGGGGATCGGGACGGGAACAGAAATCTGGACCCAGCTCGAAACGCAGGCGAACGGAACCGTCGCCGTCGCGATCGAGTTCTGTGTGAGGCCAGTGTCGTCGGCCGCGCGCGAAACGATCGGGCGGGGTTATGTCGAGATGTATGCGCGGCTCTGGGACGAGGACGAAGGTATGATCCGCCGCCGCGAGACGGCGCTCCTCCGCCGCCGCGAGCCGGGGAAGCGCGGGGACGCTGCCCACGTCGAAGTCTCTCTCGGCACGGAGGCCGAGCTGCGCGCCCGACTTCCGGTGGAGTTCGAGCTCGGCCAGGAGTGTTTTCAGCTGGTCGATGTGGCGGGTGAGCTCGTTGCCCGGGCTTCCGAATGCCCGCATCGCCTGGGCCCGCTCGCGCCGTGTCCCGACTCGAAGGATACGCTCGTCTGTCCCTGGCACGGCTACCGCTTCGACACGAACGACGGTCGCGAGCTCGCGGGTCGCAAGCTCCGGCTGGCCCGCGCGCCTCGGCTCTCGCGTGATTCCGCGACCGGTTGCATCACGGCGCGACTCTCGACGCACATCTCCTCGCAGGTCGAGCCATCGTTCCATGCCGACCTCGAACGCGACGAGGAGCGTTAGTCATGGATCGCCGGGAGCTCCTGCGCAGCGTCTCCCTGTTCTCCTTCCTCGACGCACGCGAGCTCGATCGGCTGATCCAGGCGACGACGACCCGACGGCTCGCGTCGAAGGCGGTGCTCTTTCGCAAGGGCGATCCCGGCAATCAGCTCTTCGGGGTCCTCACCGGATCGCTCAAGGTCACGGGTGTGGGCAGCGATGGAAAGGACGTCGTGTTCCGACTGATGGGGCCCGGCGAGGTGATCGGGGAGATCGCGCTGCTCGACAGCGAGCCCCGCTCCGCGACCGTCTCCGCCGTCGAAGCGACGACGCTCGTGACACTCCATCGCCGGGACTTCGTTCCCTTTCTCGAGCAACACCCGCGCGCGGCGATCGGGCTCGCGACGGTGCTGGCCGAGCGGGTGCGGCGGCTCTCCGAGCGGGCCGAGGACCGTCAGACGATGTCGCTCCCCGCCCGCCTGGCGAAGCGTCTGCTCGCGCTCGCGGCGGAGCACGGTGCGCGCCCGGTGATTGGTGGTCCCGTCGAGATCCGCCTGCCTCAACAGGATCTCGCGGATCTCGTGGGCACGACCCGCGAGAGCGTCAACAAACAGCTCCGGATCTGGGAAGATGAGGGCATCGTCGGCCTCGGCCGCGGGCGCACGGTCCTCAAGCAGCCGAAGCTGCTCGCGGAGATCGCCGACGCGTCGCCTCTTTGAGCCTCCATCTTTGAGTCTCAGTGCGGCGTGTACTTGCGGAGCTTTCGCTGCAGGCTCTGGCGGTGGAGTCCGAGCCGGCGTGCTGCCTGGGAGATGTTGCCTTCGCACTCGGCGAGCACGAACTCGATGTATTCGCGCTCGTGGCGGTAGAGGCTCTGGAACTCGCTCGGGATCGGCACCTCGGTGTCGTCGTCGACCTGCTCGAGCAGCGCCCGCTCGACCTGCTCGACGTCGGTCGGCTTCATCAGATAGCCGACCGCGCCGAGCTTGGTCGCCTTGACCGCCGTCGCGATGCTGCCGTAGCCCGTGAGCACCACGATCTTCGCCCGCGGCGCCCGGGAGAGGATGATCTGGATCGCGTCGAGGCCGGAGTCGGCACCGAGCCGAAGATCGACGATCGCATAGTCGACGTCGAGCTCGACGAGCGACTGGACGCTCGCGAGATCGGCGGCCCGGGAGACCGCATAGCCCCGGTCGCGAAACTCGGAGGCGAGGGCCTCTGCGAAGCGCGCATTGTCGTCGACGATCAAGAGCGAGCGATCGGCCTCGACGGCCCCGTTCAGGCTCGGATGATCAACCATTCTGCGTACTCCATTCCGTCGTGGCGGTAGTCGTCGCGGCCCGATTATCGCTCTGCGCCGCGACCCCGACGATCGGCAGCGAGATCCTCGCCACCGCCCCGCCGAACTCGCGGTCGCCGAGGGTCAGTTCGGCGCCGATCGCTTCGGACAGCGAGTGGACATAATAGAGCCCGAGGCCCACGCCTTCGGGCTTGGTCGTCACGAAGGGCTCGCCGAGGTGGCGCCGCACGACCTCGGGCCAGCCCGAGCCCCGGTCCTGCACCGCGAGCTCGGCGCGCATGCCCGTGCGCTGGACGACGACCTCGACCTCGCTCTGGCGCCCGCCTGATTCGACGGCGTTGTCGACGAGGTTGATCAGGGCCTGGGAGAAGGCGACCGTCGGAACCAGCACCCGTTTAGGGCCGCGGCCGTCGGTGAGGAAGCGGATCGTCGCCTCCTCGTGGACGCTCGCGACGCTCTGGCAGACCTGGCGCGCGATCGCGTCGAGATCGACGACTTCGAGAGCGAGGCGATCGGGCTGGAGCTGGGAGCCCGCCATGTGGCGCAGGATGTCGCCGCAGCGCTCGAGCTCTTCGATCGCGGTGCGCAGATCGGGGTCGGACTCGAGGCCGTGTTGGCGGCCGACGCGCGCGAGCCGGAGCTGCGCCGTGTTCAGCGGCGTCGCGAATTCATGGGAGAGGCCGGCGGCCAGGGCGCCGACTGCGCGCAGGCGATCGATGCGGGTCTTGCGCTGCTGCGCCTCGACGAACCAGCCCTTCAGGTTGTCGAGGGTGCGCGAGAGCCAGGCCGTCAGGATCCAGAACACCAGGGCGACCACGATCTGCGCCGGAAACAGGATGTTCGCCGGCACGATCGCGCCCGCGAGGCCCGCCGGAATCCGCCCGTTGTACTGGATCAGCCCGAGACACACGAGCAGCAGCCCGAAGAACACGAGCCCGAGCCGCCCCTCCAGCAGCAGCGCGCCGAGCACCGAGTGGACGAGCAAGATCGGCACCATCGGATTCCACGCCCCGCCCGTCAGGATCAGCAGCGCCGAAAGACCCAGGATGTCGGCGGCGAGCTGCGCGAGCAGGTGGCCCGGCGTTCCGCGGAGGCCGCGGCGAAGGCCGATCCAGGTTCCGATGTTCAGGGCCGTGAGCGTCGCCACGACGGTGACGAAGAGCGGGAGCATCTCGGCCTCGAGCATGCGGTACTCGAGGGCGGGGACGATCGACAGGAGCTGGGCGGCGAGCGCGACCCAACGCAGCCGCACGACCCAGGCGAGCTTTGCGGTGCTCTGCTCGGGGTCGGCGGTGATCGGAGGGTCGAAGAAGGAGCGGATCGCTTCGAACATGGTGCCTCGAACGGAAACTAGCCCGGAACGACCGTCCGGTCGGCGGCGACAGGCTGCTCAAGCGAAGGCTTCGAATCACCGACGGGTCGAATGGCCCGCGGGAAGGGCCAGCACGGGGCGAGCAGACGGCGATCTGTCGGCGCACGGTCCGGCGGTCGAGGAGCGGCGGAGGGCGGCGAGTGCGATCGATGCGACGGGCAGAGCCGGGGGCACAGCAGCGAGCAAGCCAGCGGGCAGGGCGGACCGGCCTCCGGGTCGTTTGCCTCCTCATATCAATGGTTTCCCTGGCGTCGGCGGCGTCGGCCGGCGAGTTCCAGAGCGGCTTCGGCTTCGGGATCTCGGTGCCGGACATCTGGCTCGTTCTGACCCGGGGCGAGGTCGAGCGAAACGCCGAGCTTTTTGTCGATGGGGGTGGC
>JANNQH010000680.1:0-4368 GCA_031400655.1 Deltaproteobacteria bacterium
GTCGTGTAGCGCGCCGAGAGCGAGCGGCCGCGAGCGAGCACGCCGGTTGCGTCCCCCGCCTGGCGGACGACCGCGCCCGGGGTGCTGGCCGCGTGTTCGAGAGCGGCTTGGATCGCGCCGGTATCGAGCGATGCGCCGGGACCTTCATCCCACTCGATCGCGAGATCCGCGAGCGCCGACTGCGCGTTGAAATAGTGGTCGGCGACGACGGCGACGCCCTCGCCGATGTCGACGACCGCGCGCACGCCGGGTCGCTGTTTAGCGGCATCGGCTTTGAAGGACACGACCTTGCCGCCCAGCACGGGGCAGGGCGCGAGCGCTGCGTAAAGCATGCCCGGCAGCGAAACGTCGATTCCGTACTGCGTGCGGCCGCGGGCCTTGTCCGCGCCGTCGAGGCGCCCGAGCGGCTTCCCGATCACGCGGAACGCGCTCGCGGGCTTGAGTGCGACATCGGCCGGTACCGGCTGGCGCCCCGCGGCGTCGGCCAGCTCCGCATAACGAAGGCTGCCGTGCTTCGCATGGATCACCTGACCGCCTTCGGCACGACATTCCGCCAAGGCCACGCCCCACTGTGCCGCCGCCGTCGCGACGAGCATCTCCCGCGCCGTCGCCCCGGCGCGGCGCAGCGGCTCCCAGGCGTCACGCACGCTCGTGCTCCCGCCGGTCAGCTGGCCGCCCAACAGGTGATTCAGGTAGGCGTCCGGATCGACCGGGGCTTGGACGACCTTGACCGCGCGCGGATCGACTTCGAGCTCCTCGGCGAGGAGCATCGCAAGGGAGGTGTGGACGTCCTGGCCCATTTCATTGCGGGCACAGACCAGCGTGATCGCGCCGTCGCTTCCGATCGTGATCCAGGCGTTGGGCTTGAAGTCTGCGGCGTTCAGAGCGCTGGCGGCGTTGGCCGGGCCGCCCCCCGCCGCGGGCTTTCCGATCTGACAGCTGACGAGCAGACCGCCACCAACGACCGCGGACACCTCAAGGAATCGCCGCCGCGAGATCGCGATTGCGTCGTTCATGACTCGCCCTCCAACTCGCGGGCCGCGGATTCGATCGCGAGTCGCACGCGGCCGTAGGTTCCGCAGCGGCAGAGATGGCCCGACATCGCGTTCTCGATCGCTTCGGCGTCGGGCCGCGCGTTCGCGACGAGCAGCGCAGTCGCCGTCATCACCTGACCCGACTGGCAATAGCCACACTGCGGCACCTGATGCCGATCCCAGGCGCTCTGCACCGCGAGCGCGACGCGGCCGTCGAGTCCCTCGATCGTCGTGATCCGGCGGCCGGCGACGCCGGCGAGGGTGAGCTGACAGGAACGGGCGGGCGTGCCCTCGACGTGGACCGTGCACGCGCCGCAGAGCGCCTTGCCGCAGCCGAACTTCGTGCCCGGGAGTCCCAGATGGTCGCGCAGCACCCAGAGCAGCGGCGTCTCCGCGGGCGCGTCGACCTGCACGCGCTCGCCGTTCAGCTCGAACTCGGTCATCTCGGTTCCCCCTCGTTGTGCGATTGCGCCAACATACTACTCGCTTGACGCACCGTCGGAATCGAATTTGAATCAGTGCTCGATGCTGGCGGGAACGTGCACGAGGGTGCCAGGCGTTGCCAGTAGCTCGCGGCCCTCGTAGCCGTGCGTCGCATCGCGGGAGGCGAGGATGGTGATCTTTTCGCCGACCACCTAAATCGACACGAGTCGTGGCTAGCGTTTGAGCTCAGCCGCCTGCGAAGGCTGGCGAAGCCAGCTGTAGCAGGTCGACTGGAGCGAAGAGTTAGGCGTCGCCATGGTGGGATTGTCCAAGGGCATCATGCGCTGTCGCTGAGCAGATAGCCTCTTTGCGCGTACGGGAACTTGGCCAGCTCGGCGTTGGCGGCTGAATCCGCGATGAAGTACGCCCGAACCTCGGCGATACGGCCGTCTCGCATGACGTACCACTCGGTGCCTCGCGCCATGAGCCGGAGCTTGCTTCCCGGAGGGGTCCACAGGCAACTCCATTCGTTGACGACTTCGTCGCCCCTGCCAATGATCCGATCGATGGACCAGAGTGGATCCAGCGCATGTTTGTACTTTCGCCAGTATCGGGCGAGATGCTCCGCGCCAGTGATCGGTGGAAACGATGGGGGCAAGAAGTAGTGACAAACGTCTGGCGCGAGCGTGCTTAGCAAATCGTCGAGATTGCCGGTGTTGCAGCCACCAAAGTACTTGCGGACGACTGCGATGTTTGTGGCTTCGACATCGTTCATCTTGACCTCTCAACGTACGGACCGCGACCGTGACGCCTAACGAATTGCCGCTCAGCGGCGAGCCGCGCTCGAAGTTGGAATCGATAGTACTTGGGTTGGCGCCAGCCGGCACGAGCCGCCCTATCCGGAGCGCGTAGCGCGGAGGATCGAGGGCGGCGGAGCCCGAGACGGGCTCGTCCAAGGCTCGTCCGCCTGCATTCGCTTGTTGTACAGCCGGATCGACATTGCGCTATAAACGCGACAGCTCTTCGCGAAGGGGTTGTCCATGGGCTTCACGGCCGTATTTCAGGAAGTCGACGAAGGGTTCATCGCTTTTGTTGAAGAGATCCCCGGCGCAAACACGCAGGGAGCCACTCTCGCGGAAGCTCGCGAGAACCTTTACGAGGCGGTCGAGCTCGTTTTGGCTGCGAATCGCGAAATTGCCCGAGAGGCGATCGGCGCAGCTAAGGTCATTCGCGAACCATTGAAGATCGCGGGTTGAAGCGCAGAGATCTCATCCGTCATCTTGAGTCGCATGGCTGCGAGCTTCTCAGAGAAGGCAGCCGGCACTCCGTCTATATCAATCGACGGACAAACCAAGTCTCGACGATTCCACGGCACAACGAAATCAACAAGTTCTTGGCACGGAAGATTTGTCGCGACCTAGAGGCCCCAGATCCGGCTGCATAACGGATCGACGATCAGCGGCGATCCGAGCTAAAGAGGTTCGACGAGAAGAAAGCGCCCGTCGCCAGGCGGCGCAAGCCGTCCTCTTCCAAGCGCGAAGCGCGCAGGCCTAGAGGGCGGCGTCTTCGAGACGGACTCGGCCGCGGATCGTCCGACTGCATTGTCTTGTTATGCAGCGAGCCGGCGTTGCAAGGCCTGCACCCACTTGTTGGAAACTCCGGAGATATGGTCGCGCACTCGGTCCTCGACATGCTCGGGGTCGCATACTGCCGCGCATTCCAGGTTTTCACATTCCGGGAACGTCGCAGGGCGACAATCGGGGCCGATCCAGATAGAGAACTCAGTCGGGCGAATCTGGTCTTGGCTGAAACGCGGGACCAACTGCGCAAGTTCCGGTCGGATCACGGACTTATCGACTTTCGCCCACCTCCCCAGATTGAACGCGCTCTTATGGACCCAAACCCGGAACGCAACCGGATAAGCTCCGACCCCTTCCGGCGGAACCTCTGAATGCGTCATCAGATCAAAGACAGCGATTTCTGGCGAGTCAAGCATTTGCGCCCACCCGAACATCGATTTGCCAAGAGGGAATCGGAGTATGGAGCCCGCCGACCATCGTTGTCGCGCCGCCATTTGCCTGTCGCATAACGCCAAGCTAAGGGGCAGGCCGAACCGGCGCGAAAATGCGAAGCAGCGCCGGTTGGGACTGTCCCAGTGGGCAACGCGAACGCCTTGAGCGACTTGTTAGGCAGCGCATTACGCAGGAACAATTGCAAATGTTGCTGCTGCTTTTGCAAGTTTCTTACCTTCTTCACTAATAAAATCTGCCTCAGTATGAACAAATGATTTCGTTTTATTAATAACGCGACAATAAATTACGATTTTACCGCTAAATGCTGGCCTGAAGTAACTTACGCTTAAATCAATAGTTTTAAATCTTTCTGAGTCACTGATACAAGTCATTACTGTATAGCTTAAAGCGACATCTGCTAGCACGGAGTAGTAGCCGCCAAATAATTCACCCCGGCTGTTTAGTAAAAGAGGATCAATTTGCCATTCGGCGTTTAATTCCCCTCCGTTCCAAGACAATATTTTTGGAACACTTAATGTTTCGTTTGCCGGGGCGCCTGGTTTTCTACCATCAATGGGCTTTCCATTGATAACTGCTTCTAGTATTTCTGGCCAGTGGATATTGCTCATGGTAGTGACGCCTAACGGATCAACGCTCGGCGGCGAGTCCGCGCTAAAGAGGTAGGTCGAGAGTACAGCGACCGGCGCCAGGCCGCACGAGTCGCCCTATCCGGAGCCCGAAGGGCGGAGGATCGAGGGCGGCGAAGCCCGAGACGGGCTCGGACACGAACTCGTTCGTCTGCAGCGTTTGGTTATGCGACGTCAAGGAAACTCGACCAGGCCGACCATCATTAGAATAATCAAGAGATGAGCGCTCGAGCCCAAAAGGCAGAGGGTCGA
>JANNQH010000681.1:0-2823 GCA_031400655.1 Deltaproteobacteria bacterium
GGCGTCGAGGTCGATTCGATCGCCTTCTACGAGAACCGGCGACCCGCGGTCGACGAGGCGGATCTGCGCAAGCGCCTATGCGCCGGGGAGCTCCACGCGCTGACGTTCACCAGCCCCTCGACCGTGGACAATTTCCTGGCCTGCCTCGACGACTCGAGTTTCGCCGCCGCGCACCGATGTATGATCGCCGCCATCGGAAGCTCGACGGCGAAACGGCTCCGCGAGGTGGGCATCCCGGCCGATGTCGTTCCCGCCCGGCCGGACGTGGCAGAGCTCGTGGCGGAGCTCGCCCGGGCGAGCGCGCGGGCCGGCGGATCGGTCTGAGGAGCCCTGTATGAGCTTTCCCATCACACGGATGCGGCGTCTGCGAAGAACGGAGACGTTGCGGAGCATGGTGCGCGAGACGCGGCTCTCGCGGGCGGATCTCGTGCAGCCGCTTTTTGTCGTCGAGGGAAATGGGCGGCGCGAGCCGGTGGCGTCGATGCCGGGAGTCAATCGTTATTCGGTCGATCAGGTCGTGCTCGAGGCGAAGCGGATCGCGGATCTCGGGATCCCGGCGCTGATCCTGTTCGGCGTGCCGGTGGAGAAGGACGCGCGGGGTTCGGGTGCGGATCAGGAAGGCGGCATCGTCCAGCGCGCCACGCGGGCGATCGCCGCTGCGGTTCCGTCGCTCTGCGTGATCACAGACGTCTGCCTCTGCGAGTACACAAAGCACGGCCACTGCGGCCTCCTCGCTGGCGAAGAGGTCGACAACGACGCGAGCCTCGAGCGGCTGGCGAGCACCGCCGTCTCCCACGCCCGCGCCGGAGCGAGCATCGTGGCGCCCTCGGACATGATGGACGGGCGCGTCGCCGCGATCCGAGCGGCGCTCGACGCGAACGGCTTCGAGCAGGTTGCGATCCTGGCGTACGCGGCGAAGTACGCGAGCGCATTCTACGGGCCGTTTCGGGACGCGGCGGAGAGTGCACCGGAGTTCGGGGATCGGCGGGGCTACCAGATGGATCCGCCGAACCGGCGCGAAGCGCTGCGCGAGATGCGCCTCGATCTCGAGGAAGGGGCCGACATGCTGATGGTGAAGCCGGCGCTTCCCTATCTCGACATCCTCGCGGACGCGCGCCGGAGCTTCGACGTGCCGATCGCCGCCTATCATGTCTCAGGCGAATATTCGATGATCAAGGCGGCCGCCGAGCGGGGCTGGATCGACGGGGACCGCGCGATGGAAGAGGCGGTCGTCTCGATCAAGCGCGCGGGCGCCGATCTGATCCTGACCTACGCGGCGATGGAGCTCGCCCCGCGGCTCTGATTCGCGCGCCGATGGCAGCGACTGTGCCTCCTGGCAGGAGAGTCTGGATCGATGCAGTACAAGGTCGTCGAGCTCGCGAACGTGACGGACGAGGAGATCGAGAAGGTCCTCAATCAGTGGACGGCCGAGGGCTGGACTTTCGACACGCTGCATTTCGCGATGCGCGAATCGTCGAAGCGACCCAGCATGGCCTTCATCAGCTTCACCCGCGCCGACCACTAACCGACCACTTTCGGCCAGACCGTCTGCGCGAGACACGCGAGCGATCGCTCGAGCACGGACCGCGGGGTCCCCGAGAGCTGTGGCCGTACGATCAGGAGGTCGAGCGAGAGCCGCTCCCGCTCGCGCACGAGTCGCTCCGTCACCTCCTCGGGCGTACCGATCAGCACACGCGCCTCGAGCGGTGCATCGATGGCCGCGTTGATCGCCTCCGGTAGACCCGCTCGGCGCGCAGGCAGCTCGTGGGCGAGACGATCGCGAATCGACGCGAGCTCGCGTTCATCGTCGGAAACGAAGACCGTGCGCATCACAAGCGAAAGCGGCGAGCAGTGCGGGTCGGGGAGGCCCTCCCGGTGCCGCCTCTGGTTCTCTTCGATCTGGTCCAGGGTTTCGACGGGCGAGGCGAGATAGGGGAGTCCGCGCCGCGCGGCCTGCGCGAGTCCCTTGGGCCCGAACGCCGCCACCGCGAGCGGTGGATGGGGGCGTTGGTGAGTCGCGAAGGCATTGCCCTTTTGATGTCCGTCGGTCCACAGGGCGAGCATGCGGTCGAGGGCTTCGTCGAAGCGGTCGCGTTTCTCGGCGGGGGGCACGCGAAACGCCTCGAGCATTCGCCTCTGGAAGCCACGCCCCAGACCGATCAGCGCGCGCCCCGCCGAGAGCTGATCGAGGGCGGCGATCTCCGCGGCAAGCTCGTCCGGGGGATGGAGAGGGAGCAGCAGCGAGGTCGTACCCAGCCGCAGCTGCCTCGTCGCCGGGGCCCAGACCGCCAGCTCGACCAGGGGGGCCGGAGAGACGCCCCGCTCGAAGTGCATCTCGGGTAGCCAGACGGAGTGCAGGCCGAGGTCCTCCGCCTGCTCGACCCAGCGAAGACGCGAAGCGGTGGGCTCGCCGGGCGTCGCGCCCCCGAGCGAGATCCCGAGCGAAGCCCGTTCGAGACCCCAGGCCGCCCGGCTCTCGGCGCGGCTCTCGGCGCGGCTTTCGGCTCGGCTCTCGGCCTGGCCGGCTCGGCCCCCGCTGGGATTCGTCGAGGTGGACATTCCGGGACCCTATCACCCTGGCCGATCACCGTTGCGAGCCGCGGCGACGAGCAATTCCACGGCCAGCCCGCGTTCTGTTTCAAAGCTTGATTGCGTCACCCACGGGGGTTGACTAAGATCCGTCCCCGTGAGATTCATCCCCCCAAGGTCGAAACCTTCGGGGCTGTTCGGCCGATCCTGCGGGCACGTTCGAAATCCCAGGCTGGGATCATCGGGAGAGCACGACATGATTGAGACGATTCTGGTGGCGACGGACGGCTCGGA
>JANNQH010000682.1:0-2783 GCA_031400655.1 Deltaproteobacteria bacterium
TGTGCGTGCGTATTTCGATGCGGTCGAACGAGGGGATCGCAGTGGTCTCGTCGCGCTGTTCCATCCCGAGGTCCGCTGGCGAGTGCCGAAGGGGGCGATCGCGCCCTACGCCGGAATGCACCACGGCGCGGAGAAGATCGCAGAGATGATGCTCGGCGCGGTCGGAACGGCCTTCGTACCGGGCACACAGCGGGTCGCTGTCCGGTTGATGCTCGCCGAGGGCGACGTCGTGATCGCCGAGACGCGCATGACGGCGAAGCGGCCGCCGCGGCCGGGCCAGCCGGTGCCCGATTACGAGAACGACTACGTCTTCGTCGTCGAGCTCGAGGCTGGCAAGATCGTCGAGATCCGGGAGCACGTCGACACGCGTTATGCGGTGGAAACCTTCGGCGGCGGGTGAGGGCGTCACGGCCCGCCGGCGGGAGCCCTTGCGCGCTCGAGGGCGACGATCGACTCTCGCAGGCGCGCCGCGTCCCGCGCGGGCTCCTCGAGCCAGAACGTCTCGCGCGCGAAGGCAAAGAAGACGACCGGAGCGAGGTCTCCGATGAAAGCCAGCGCGCGGTCCTGATCGGCCGGGCCGAGCTCGCCGTCGGTCATCACGACGACCAGATCCGGCGTCAACTTCGCCAGGCTCGCCTGATCGATCGGCCGGCGGTTGTCGTCGCCGCCGTGGGTCAGGCTCGAAGCGCCCGCGATCTCGATCAGGTCGGTTTCGAAGCTGTGGCCCCCCGCGATCTCCGGCGGGTCGCTGCCGACCAGCGCGATGACACGCAGCCGGTCGAACGGCGAAGACTGTCCCGCGATCAGCGCGACTGGTCGCAGGAGTCGGCGCTCGAAGGCCGTGGCCCCGGCTTCACCGACGAGCTCGACACCGACGCCGTAGAGGAGGGCCATGACGTCTTCGAGATCGTGGGGTGCAAACGCGACGACCCGGGTTCCGGAAGCTTCGAGATCGTCCAGGTCGGCCTGGTCGTCGGGGAGGGCGGGCAGGAAGACGTAGTCGGGGTCGAGACGGACGAGGTCGTCGAGGTCGGCTGTCCGTCCATCCAAGGTGCCGGCCTGCTGTTCCGAGGTCCCGTCGAGGGCCCCATCGAGGGCAACGATCCGCTGGCCCACGCCGAGCTCGACGAGGAAGCGGGTGGCGAGTGGCGAGAGGGAGACGATCCGGGGGGCTGCCGCAGGCGGGACCGGCTGGCCCGCGTCCGAGACGTCGTCCGCGGCCGGGCAGGCAAGCGCGAGGACGCTCGACAGCAGCAGGATTCCGAGGGAGCCAGGAAAGCAAGCTCGGATGCCCCGTCGGGTCATGGGTCTCCTCGCGCCGTCACACGTTCGAAACGTGACTTTTTTTCCCGCTCAATCGGCGTTGAGGATAGACTGAAATCTGAGCCCCATCCCCACAAGGAGTCCTGCGACATGGGTCATGCATCTTCCCGACGCCAGTCGGCTCTGCAGACGGCGAGTTTGTCTGCCGTCGTCCTGATCGCCGCGTCGAGCGCGAGCGCCGGCATCCACACCTGGGATATCCGCGAAGTCTTCAGCAACGCGAGCGGAACGATTCAATATGTCGAGCTCTTCGATGCGGGGGCTGCTGGGGGCGAGACGGGTGTGAGCAGTGGAACGATCTCGAGCGGCACACAGACCTACTCGTGGTCGAGCGCGCCGGTCGCCCCGCCGACCAACGGCAAGAGCTATCTGATCGCCTCCGCGACATTCGCAGCGCTCCCGGGCGCTCCCGTGCCCGATGCGATCATCCCCCTGAATAAAATGCCCTTCTTCAATGTGGCTGGAGACACGGTGAGCTTCGGGATATTCGACAGCTTCGTATTCGGCGCCGTGCCGACCAATGGCGTCGACTCCCTGACCGACGGTATCGGCGTCGGCCCCAACACGCCCAAGAACTACGCCGGCACTCAGGGCAGCGTGAACGCTGCCCCGCCGCCGGTGCCGACCGCGTCCTTCTGGATCACGGCTGCGCTCTTCACGTCCCTCGCGGCGATGGGGATCATCGCGCTTCGCCGCGATCGGGCGGGCGAGCAGAGCTAGTCCGGGGACCAAAAAGCGAAAGACGGATCGGGCGAGGTCGCGCGGCAAGCGCGGGGCCCGCCCGTTTGCTTTTGGGCGATCGGTGCGCTCTCGTATCCGACGAGTACGACCCTCTGGGTCGAGGAGGATTCGCGTGGGAAGTCTCGAAGGACGCGTTGCATTCATCACCGGCGCCAGCCGAGGCATCGGGCACGCGATCGCGCTGCGATTCGCGTCAGAGGGCGCGTCGGTCGTGGTCAACGCCTCGCGCCCGGGGGCCCACGGCAAGCTCAAGGGGACGCTCGAAGAGACCGTGAGCGAGATCCAGGCGATGGGCGGCAAGGCGGCGGCCATCGTGTGCGACCTGATCGATCCGGCGGCGCGCGAGGGTCTCATCGAGCGCGCGAGCGAGCCCTTCGGCGGGATCGACATCCTCGTCAACAACGCAGCGGCCGGCATCATGAAGCTCCCGAGCCAGACGACGAACGCGGATCGCAGCAAGATGCACGAGCTCAATCTCAATGCGCCCGTCGACCTGGCGCAGCAGGCGATCCCCGGCATGAAGAAGAAGGGGGGCGGCTGGATCCTCAACATCGGCAGCGCGACCTCGCGCCAGCCCACCATCCCGTACCGCGACTCGAAGATGTCGGCCTGGATCATCGGCGCCTACGGTGCGACGAAGGCCGCCCTCGACCGCTACACCCAGGCCCTCGCCCACGAGCTCTTCGAGCACGAGATCTTCGTCAACTGCATGGCGCCGA
>JANNQH010000683.1:0-1879 GCA_031400655.1 Deltaproteobacteria bacterium
GTCCCGGCCTGGATCGAGTCGACCCCGACCACCGCCCCGTCTTCGAGCGTCAGGATGGACACGGTGCCATTGCTGCCGTCGCCGAAGCCCACCACGAAGTCGCGATCGCCGTCGCCATCGAGATCACAGCCGCTCGGGCGCACACTGCCCCGGGACGTGAGCGAATCCATCGTCAGCAGGCTAGACGCGCCGTTCGGCATGAAGCGCGAGATCATCGCGCTCGAGCCGGTCGCCATCCCGAGGGCCAGGCCCGGGTGGAGCGTCCCGGGCGTGTTGACCGCACCGTCACTCGGCGGCGGCGGAACCACGGGGGGCGGCGTGACCGGAGGCGGCTCTACCGGCGGGATGACCGGCGGCGGATCCGTCACGACGGGGATGGGCGCGAGATGGACCTCCGACGAATAGGCCGACACGGCCCCTGACGGGGTGTAGGCTCGCAGGGCGACATAGAGGTGGACCGAGTCCTCGAGATCGAGGGCGTAGATGATGCTTCCGCCCGACGCCGGCGGTGACCCCAGATCGAATTGGGACAGATAGGTCCCACTCGCGGTCCCGACATGCATCGTGTAGCCGGCGACGCCGGCGGTCGGACTGGCCTGGAACTCCACGCGATACTCGCGCAGCGCGGCCGCAGCGGGCGACGCGACGAGCGTCGCGAGCGCGCCGGCGGCGAGCGTGCGGGCGGCGAGCCCGCCGCGTGAGCGCGAGGCCGAGCGGAGGTCAGCGGCAGCGCGAAGATCGGATTCGACGGAGCAGTATTTCGCGTGTTCCATGGCTGATCTCTTCGGACCTGGCCAGGCGGGTGGAGGTGACCGCCCTCACCCCATGGAATTTTCTTTGGGCGACAGCGAATTTTTTTTGGCGGCGGAGCGCAGCGGATGCGCGACTCATCGGTGAGTGCGATCACGAAGCGAGCGGTGCTGATGCCCGCGGATGAGCGCGCGGTCCACGCCGCCGAAGCGGAGCTGCAGCTTCAGGGCATCGAGACGAGCGCGGCGACGTCGTCGACCAGGCGGCCGATCGCGGGGTCGAGCTCGGTGTAGCGGATCGCGAAGCCCGTCCCCTCGCTGCGCACGACCTCGCCCGAGAGCTCGAAGGGGCAGACGGGCTGGACGAAGACATAGAGGCGCACCTTCGTCCCCGGCTCGGGGCAGTGGCTCACCCCCTCGAGGCGCGCCCCGGAACGCGAGATATCGACGAGCAGCCCCGCCCCTTCGCGATCGCCGGCGGAGCAGAGCGCGTCGAAGCGCGCGCGGAAGCGGGGATTGCGGCGACGGTTCAAGGGGGCTCCGATCGAGGACGGAAATAGCTGCGAGGTGTTCGGGACGGATCGGTGTCGGGAACGATCGGCTTGAGCCCCGGGAGGCGGGTGCAACCTCGAGACGCGACGATCAGACCACGCGGCGCACGCGGGTCCGGCAACTTCGGCGCAGCTCGAGCGATCCGCCTGACCACGCGCCTCCGCGCGAATCAGCTCCGCCGCGGCGGGAAGCGCCATCCGGCCGCGAGGACCAACACGGCGAACAGGGTATAGGCGAGCGTGAAGACCCAGCCGGGAGCGTCGTAGAAGAGCAGCCCTCCGAGCCAATGCTCGATGAAGCCCTCCCCCGCGCCGAGCGTCGGCGCCCCCGCCTGCGCGCGAAATGCCTGCTCGAGCGAAGTCAGCGGGCAAACGATCCCGAGCCACGCTTCCGCGACGACGATAGCGATCGCGAGAGCGTGGGCGACCCGGAACCCGATCTGGTTGACCCAGCTCCAGCGGAGACCGTTCCCGAGCCAGACCAACCCGAGCCCGCCGACGACGAAGGCGACGACGGCGGCGTGGACGACGAGCACGACGTCGGCGAGAAACCGCCAGGTCGAAGGGGCCAGCTCAGCT
>JANNQH010000684.1:0-7515 GCA_031400655.1 Deltaproteobacteria bacterium
TCACGCTCGCCCGCGGCTCAAGCCAACAGCTTGCGGGTCACGAGCTCCGAGCAGTAGCTGACCAGCGGGATCACGCGCCCGTAGTCCATCCTCTGTGGCCCGATGACACCCAGCACGCCGAGCGCGCCGTGATCCGCCGGCGACCCGTACGCCACGGCCACCAGCGCACAATCCCGGAGCGACGGCTCGCCGAGCTCGGTCGCGAGCGACATCGAGAGCCCGACCCGCACGGCCCCGCGATCGGACTGGGCGATCTGACGCAGCAAATCGAGCAACCGCTCGTTGGTCTCGAGCGCCGAGAAGAGCCCGCGGATCCGCTCCGGGTCCGAGAACTCCGGCTGGCCGAGCAGCGCCAAACGCGTCGCGATCACGAGATCCTCGCCGGCCTCGCCATCGCACGCCCCGAGCCCGAGCGTCCAGGCGCACCGGAGCAGATCATCCGCCTCGCCCCGCAGTCTTTCTCGCTCCGCCTCGAGGCATCGGCGAAGGCCGACCAATGTTCGCCCCGCGACCCGTTCAGCGAGCATCCTTCCGATCTGCTCGAGCTCGCGCCGCGAGAGCTTCTCTTCGTGGGGAACGATCCGCTGGATCACCCCGCCGTTTTCCGCGACGAGAACCGCCAACACCCGGCCGGAGCTGATGGGCACCAGATGCAGGGTGCGCAGCGGCAGATGCTCCACCCGGGGCGGGACCACGAAGCCAAGCTGGCGGGTGTGGTCGGAGAGGGCCTGTGCCGCGAGCCGGGGCGTCTCCGTCGTGTCGACCCCTTCGAGGGCGCGGTCGAGCCGCTGCTGATCGTCGATGCCGAGGTCACGAGGCTCGAGGAGATGATCGATGAAGGTCCGCATTCCGAGCGGCGTCGGCACCCGCCCTGCCGAGGCATGGGCCTGCTCCACGAGCCCCGATTCCTGGAGCTCCGCCAGCGTGTTTCGAATACTGGCCGACGACAGCGGCGTGGGCATCTCCTGGGCGAGCGCCTGCGAGGCCACCGGCGCCGCCCGGTCGACGTAGGTCGAGACGAGCGCGCGCAACACCATGGCCTGACGTTCACTGAGCGGGGGCTCGAAGGTCGTTCCATAGACCTTCGGCCGGGTGCGAAGAGGCGGCTCGTTCATTCGATCGGAACCTCGATCGAAGCCATCGTAGACCCCTGCCCCCGAGCGAGTCAATCGCGAGGAATCGAGCCTCTGCGCACGCTCTGGTCGGCGCGCCCGACCACCACCGTTTCGACCTCCGCCTCGTCGGCGTCGACGAACAGTGCGGCGACACTGTCGGCGACGAGGCGGCCCGGTCGCGTGAGGCGCAGGTCGCCCGGAGCGGGGGCGCCTTCCTCGAGCCAGCCTCGCTCGAGGGCCACATCGATTTCGGTCCCGAAATAGTGCCTGGGTGTGTGACCGAACTCGGTCGCGAAGCGGTGCGCCACGAGGCCTTCCCGTTGCCGAAGCGCAAGGAAGACCGCCTCACCGCGGGCCGTCGCAGCGGCGAAGATCTCCTGGCTCCCCACGTGAGCCGGATCCATCTCCACCGCGCGCAGCCAGGCTTCGAGCGAGCGGGGATTCGCACGGCGTCGACCGTGAGGGTGTAGTCGGGTGCGGGGCTCGAAGGAGTGCGCACCCAGCCCGAGACCGAGGACCGATTGGCGTTGCCAATAGCGCGCGTTGTGACGCGAGCGGCGCTCGTCGCGGGCATAGCTCGAGATCTCGTAACGCAGGTAGCCCTCGGCTTCCATTCGCGCCTCGACGTGCTCGATCATGTCGGCGGCCCGGTCTTCGTCACAGCGCCGCATGCGGCCCGACGCGAGCGCCCTTCCGAAGGGCGTCTCGGGCTCGAACGTGAGCTCGTAGGTCGAGACGTGTTCGGGGCGGAACTCGATCAGGTCCGCGAGATCGCGGTCGAGCTCGGCGAGCGTCTGGTCCGGGAGCGCGAAGATCAGATCGAGGGAGATGTTGTCGAAGCCGGCCGCTCTCGCCGTTCGGAGCGTCTCGCGAGCGACCGGGGCGCGATGCGCTCGGCCGAGGCGCTTGAGCTGTGCGTCCTGAAAGGACTGGATGCCGATCGAGAGGCGGTTGACGCCCACCGCGCGGAAGCTCGGCAACCGATCCCGTTCGAGTGTGCTCGGATTCAGCTCGAGCGTCGTCTCGATTCCAGCGTCGCGGGGACCATACGGGAAGGCTGTGCAGACGGCCTCGACGAGGCGCCCGATCGAAGCCGGCCGGAACAGCGACGGGGTGCCGCCGCCGAAATAGAGACTCGCGAGGCTCCGGCCCGCAAAGTCGCTCTGGCGCGCCGAGAGCTCGCGGACGAGCGCGTCGACGTAGCGGGCTTCGAGCTCCGGGGGCAGCACGCGCGCAGCGACGACTGCGAAATCGCAGTAGGGGCAGATCCGCTCGCAAAACGGCAGGTGGACGTAGACGCCGAGCCGACCGTCGTCGAAGGCTCCAGGCCCGGAATTCCCGATCGGGGAGGCTCCCATGCGCCGAGGGTAACCCCATTTCGGCGGGCGGGGCCGGATCGTCTCGGATACCCTCAGGCCGTTTTGAAGCCCGCCTCCACATATCACCGCGTCCTTCCGAATGGCCTCACGCTCCTGCTCCGCGAGAGCCACCGCGATCCGGTGGTCGAGCTGCAGATCTGGGCGGGCGTCGGCTCGGCCGACGAACGACCGGGCGAAGAGGGCCTGGCCCATTTCCACGAGCACATGCTCTTCAAGGGGACGGCGCGGCGTGATGTCGGCGAGGTCGCGGGCGAGGTCGAGGGACTCGGCGGCCAGATCAACGCCTATACCTCGTTCGACTCGACCGTCTACCACGCCACCCTCCCCGCCTCGGAATGGCGACGCGGCCTCGACGTCCTCTCGGATGCCGTCCGATACTCGGTCTTCGACGACGAAGAGATCGCCCGCGAACGCGAGGTCGTGCTCGAGGAGATCCGGCGTTCCGAGGACACGCCGGGGCATGTCCTCTCCGACCTCTGCTTCCGGGAGTCGTTCCGCGTCCATCGCTACGGCCAGCCCATCCTTGGCCCGGCAAAGAACGTCGCGGGCTTCGACCGCGCGCAGGTGCGCCGATTCTTCGAACGCTGGTACACGCCCAACAACCTGATGGTCGTCGCGGTCGGCGACTTCGACTCGGAAGAGATGGCGGCCGAAATCGAGCGCCAGTTCGGCGATGCGAGGCCGAGCCTCGCCCGGCGCGAGCGCAAGGTCGAGCCGGCGCGGGGAGAAATGGTCGTCGCCGTCCTGCGCAAACCCTTCGAGGGCCACCGCGTCGATCTCGCCTGGCCTGCTGCCTCTTTCCAGGACCGCGATGCGATCCATCTCGATCTCCTGGCGTACGTGTTAGGTGAATGCGAATCAAGCCGCCTCGTCCAGCGCGTCCGCGAAGAGGAAGGGCTCGTCGACCGCGTCGATGCGGGCGCGTTCACACCCCTCGACCGCGGTTTGTTCACGATCGGCTACGAGACCGACGCAGCACGCCTGCTCGAAGCGACGCAGCGCATCATCGAGGAGACGGAGCGCCTGCGGCACGAGCTCGTGACCGAGAGCGAGCTTCACCGCGCCCGCGTGAACTTCCTCGCCAGCGAACAGTTCGAACGCGAGAGCGTTTCCGGTGTTGCAGCCAAGCTCGGGAGCTTTCAGGCGATGGGCGGAGGCTTCGAGCGCGAAGCCTGGGCGCTCGAAATCCTTCGCACTGCAACCCCGGTGGACCTGCAGGACGTCGCGCGTCGATATCTGGCGCCGGAAGCGCTGACCCTCGCGGCGCTCCTGCCCGAGTCCAGCGATCGCAGCCTCGACGAATCCGCGTTTCGCGGAGCCGTCGAGCGGGGAATCGCAGCGGCGACCATTCCCCGCACGAATCCAAACGAGACCTCGGGCGACGGCGAATCGAACGCGCCGCGAGCAGAGGCCGGCCCCCTTCGTCTCGCCTTCGGGCCGCTGCGGGCGACCGCGGACGGCTCCGGCGAACGGCTCGACGCGCAACTACCGAATGGCCTCGATCTGCACATCCTCCGACGGCGAGAGGTTCCGGTCGCGGCGCTTCGCTTCGCCTGCCGAGGCGGCGTGTTGTACGAAGACTCCGCGACGAGCGGACTCACTCGCTTCCTCAGCGCGATGTGGACACGCGGCACTCGCGGTCGATCCGCGGTCGAATACACGCGCGAGGTCGAAGGCCTGGCCGCCGAGATCGAGGGATTCTCGGGCCGCAACTCCATCGGCCTCACCCTCGACTGTTTGTCCGAAACGCTCGAGCCGGCCTTCGCACTCTTCTCGGAAGCGTTGCTCGAGCCCCGATTCGACCCCGAGGAGATCGAGCGCGAAAGACGCGAAACGCTGGCGGCCATCGATCGCCGCGAAGATCGCCTGGGACAGCTCGCGTTCCAGCTCTTTGCGCGAACGGAGTACGAACGCCATCCCTATCGGATGACCGTGCTCGGTGAGCGCGAGAGCGTTTCGAGCATCGAATCTGCGGCGCTGCGCCAGCATGCGGATCGGCTCGTGCGCGCCGACCGCAGTGCTCTGTCCGTCGTCGGGGACATCGATCCGGAAAAGATCGCTCGCCTCGTGGAGGATCGTTTCTCGGGGCTGCGCCGCGCCGAGACGCCACTTCCCATGCCGCCAGACGAAGCGCGCGCTACCGGGATCCGCGAATCGACCCTGATCAAGGAGCGCGCCCAGGCCCATCTCGTAATCGGCTTCCGCGGACTCACCCTCGACGATCCCGATCGCTATGTGCTCGAGCTGATCTCGCAGATGCTCGCCGGCCAGGGCGGGCGACTCTTCCTCGAGCTCCGCGATCGACAGAGCCTGGCGTACACCGTGTCTGCGTCGAACATCGAAGGCCTGGCCCCCGGCCACTTCACGATCTACATCGCGACTGCGCCCGAAAAGCTGGAGCGCGCCCGAGAAGGAATCCAGGGAGAGATCGAGCTCCTTATACGCCAAGAGCCGGATCGCGAGTCGCTCGACCGCGCAATCCGCTACGGCACGGGCAGCTTCGCGATCAACTCACAGCGCAATCACTCGCGCGCCGCCCACATCGCGCTGGATTCGATCTACGGACTCGGAGCCGACTTCACCGAGACCTATCCGGATGCGCTTCGTCGCGTGACGCCCGCTGAAGTGCTGCGTGTCGCCAGGCGCATCTTCAGGCAGGATGCCTACACGGCGAGCGCCGTCCATCCCTGAGCAGCCGATCGATAGACCGAATTTCTCGCCGCCGGGAAGAAGATGGCGGCGAAGTCGAGATGAAGTACGCACGGCGGGCGGATCGGGCGGGGCGCCTCCAAGCCGGCTGGCCTGGAGGCGCCCGCGACACCATCTCGTGAGGGACCTCTAGCGGTCGAGGCTTCGCTGCCCTGCAGTCCCCCACGTGGATGGTGCGTCGATCCTCGCGGGGATTCGACGAGGGACCCTGCAACCGTGGCAACCATTGCGTCGCCCGGCTTCGGCACACCCTACGTCTCTATTCCTGAAAGCTTCCGAACTTGCTCGACGCTCGACGACCGCGAAGGCCGCCGACGGTCGGGGGTGCACCGGTATCGTACACCCCCGACCATGCGACTGAATGGCCCCCTCCCTTCCCAAGAAGAGAGCCTGTCCTGACGCGGAGCCGGCCCGCTAAGGCCGATATTCCCCTTGAAAGCTTTGTTGGCGGCCTGGATGCCTCGAACCCCGACCACCACTTCCAATCGAGCCAACGCCTAACACGTCATGACGAGATGCATCCTATACGACACGAGGGGGAAACAACAGAAAAACTTTGAGCTTGAGTCGACTTTTTTCGCCACTTTTTGAAAGCTGCGTGTCAACTGCATCTGATTCACCGTCACAGTGCATTCAAACGAAGGCTCGTCGGGTGACCGCGAATACGAGGGGGGTCAGTGGGCGGCGCCAGGCGCCGCGGAGTCGAGACGGGGATCGCTGTGCTCGCCCTCCAGCGTGACGGTCCCGAACCCGACCGCGGCGCCATCCGTCCTCGGATCCGACCCACCGAGATGCAAGCCCGTCTCGGGATCGACCACGATCACTTGTGCGGCCGACCAGGTGCGTGGGCTGCGCAGAACTTCATGCCCCCGCGCCTCAAGCTCCTCGATGATCTCGGGCCCCACACCCGGCTCGACCTCGATCCGGTTCGGATCCCATTGATGATGAAAGCGTGGCATCGACACCGCCGCCTGCGGATCCATTTTCCAATCGACGACGTTCACGATCGTGAGCAGCGTCGTCGAAATGATGCGCGGACCGCCCGGACTACCCGTCACCATGTAGAGTCGGCCTCCCCGGTCGAGAATCGTCGGGGTCATGCTCGAGAGGGGACGCTTCTTACCCGCGACGAGATTTGCGCGGCGGGTATCGATCAAGCCGTAGCTGTTGGGTGTTCCCATCGCGATCGCAAAGTCGTCCATCTCGTTATTCAAGATCACCCCCGTCCCGGGCACCGTAATCCCCGAGCCGAATGGCGTGTTGATGGTCATCGTGAGCGCCACCGCCCGCCCTTCTGCGTCCGTGACGGAGAGATGGGTCGTTCCCGAATCCTCGACCATCGACCCCGGCCCCCGGATCTCGGTGGCCTTTGCGGCGTCGATGCGTGCGCGCTGACGTGCGGCATACTGCTTCGACACGAGCTCGCCGACCGGAACGTCGACGAAATCCGAGTCCCCCATGTAGGCAGCGCGATCTGCGAAAGCGAGCTTCATCGCCTCGCTCACGAGATGGATGGCAGGCGCCCCGCCCGCCGCGAGGGGTGCGAGATCGAATCCGTCGAGGATGTTCAGGGCCTGGGCCAGGACGGCTCCACCCGAGGACGGCGGGGGAAAGCTCGCCACCCGAAGCCCGCGATATTCGCTCACAATCGGGTCGCGCCAACGAGGTTCGTACCGCTGCATGTCGTCGAGCGTGAGAAGGCCGCCGCGGCGTGTCACCTCGGACACGATCGCGCGCGCCACCACACCGTTGCGGAAGACCTTCTCGCCTCCGATCGCGAGCAATCGAAGCGTTCGCGCCAGGTCGCGCTGGACCAATCGCATGCCCCGAATCCGAGCCGGATCGAAAGGTGCGAACTGGACGCGCCAGGTCTCCGCGAAATCGTCGCGCGAAAAACGAGACCGCATGAATCCGACCATCCCGGCGTGATAGGCACCGATCTCGACACCGTCCTCCGCAAGCGCGATCGCCGGCGAAAGCACCTCGGCCAGCGACATCGTCCCGTGCTTCTCGAGGAGCTCGACCATTCCGGGTACGAATGCGGGCACGGCCACGGCAAGTGGCCCCATAACGGAGGCATCCTCCTTGACGCCGGGCTCGACAAACATCGTGGAAGTCGCGCTTGCGGGCGCAACTTCCCGAGCGTCGAGTGCCCTCAAGGATCCATCCGCCAGACGCACGAGAGCGAACGCCCCGCCTCCCAGGCCCGCCGAAAAGGGCTGAACCACGCCCAAGGCAAACGCCGTCGCGACGGCCGCATCGACGGCATTTCCACCTCGCTCGAGGATCGACGCCCCGGCTCGCGCCGCCGC
>JANNQH010000685.1:0-2704 GCA_031400655.1 Deltaproteobacteria bacterium
TGGATCTCGAGAGACGCGCCGCCAGCGAGCGCGCCTTCTTCGCGAGCTGGGCCAGCCATCCCTACGGCGACGAGCTCCGCTTGCGACGGGAGCTCGCGCTCCTGCTGCGAGCGCGACCCGGCGGACTCGGCGAGGTCCTGAGCCTCGGATGCGGTCGGGGCCGACTCGAGAGGGCGATGGCGCAGCAAGCGGACCAGGTCCTGGGAATCGATTCGTCTCCGGAGTCGATCGAGGACGCACGGCGGACCGCAGATCGCGAGGGCATCGCGAAGGCGCGTTTCGAGTGTGCCGACGTGCTCGACCTCTCCCTCGACCGGAGATTCGACACCGTCGTCTGTATCGGCTTCCTGCACCATCTGACGGAGGACGAGGCGATCGCGCTGCTGCGGCGGATCCGCGATCACCTGCGTCCGGGCGGCCTGCTGCACACGCAAGACCCCAGCGCGCGGGGGATCCTCCGCCGCCTGGGTCGACGCGTCCTCGGCGACCGCTACGACGCCTATCATACGCAGGACGAGCGCGAGCTCGATCCCGAATCGGTCCGGGCGCTCGTGCTGGAGGCCGGCTTCGCAAAGGCCGAGATCCGCTACATGGACTTCTGTCTGATCCCGGGCATGCAGCTCTTCGCCCGGGCGCCGAGGTTCCTCATGACCGCCTTCCACGAGATCGACCGCGCGCTCTGCGCGCTCCCGACCGCGCCCCTCGCGAGCGGGTTCGCCGTGGAGGCCACCCGGTGAGCGGGATCGAGGTGAGCTTCGTAATGCCGTGCCTCGACGAGGCCGAGACGCTGGCCGGCTGCATCGACGAAGCCGACCGCTGCATCCGCGAGCACGACCTCGCCGCCGAGATCATCGTCGCGGACAACGGCAGCACCGACGGCTCCCAGGCGATCGCCGAAGCGGCAGGCGCCCAGGTCGTCCACGTCGCGCAGCGCGGATACGGCGCCGCTTTGATCGCCGGTCTCGGGGCGGCTCGCGGGCGTTACCTCGTGATGGGCGACGCGGACCGGAGCTACGACTTCCGCGAGGCCTTCCCGATGATCGAGCGGCTGCGCGACGGCGCCAACGTCGTGATGGGCTCGCGCTTCCGTGGACGGATCGAAGCGGGTGCGATGCCCTGGAGCCATCGGATCATCGGCAACCCGATCCTGTCGGGGCTCGGCCGGATCCTGTTCCGCTCGAAGACCACCGACTTCCATTGCGGACTCCGATCTCTCACCAAGGACGCCTACCAACGCATGGGTCTGCGCACCACCGGGATGGAGTTCGCGACCGAGCTGGTCGTCAAGGCGACCGCGCTCGGGATGCGGATCGACGAGGTCCCGATCACCCTGCGTCCCGATGGACGCTCCCGCCCGCCCCACCTGCGCACCTGGCGAGACGGTTGGCGTCACCTGCGCTTCATGATGGTCCTCTCGCCGCGCTGGACGCTCTTCCTGCCGGGCCTGCTGCTGCTCCTCGTCGCGGGGAGCGTGCTGACACGGCTCAGCGTCGGCCCCTGGGACGTCGGCCCCGCGATCCTCGACATCCACACGATGCAGCTCGCGAGCCTCGTCACGATCGTGGGCTACCAGGCGATCACGACGGCCGTGGCCGCGCGAATCTTCGCCGTCGCCGAGGACATCGGTCCCCCGGCGCGATGGATGCGACGGGCCTTCCAACTCTTCACCCTCGAGCGTGGCCTCCTCGCCGGCCTGGCGCTCGTCATGTTAGGCGCGGGCTTCGTCGGCTCCGCCATCCGCGCCTGGGCGGAGACGGACTTCGGGCCACTCGTCCCGGCCGTCACGATGCGTCCGGTCCTGATGGGCGCGACGCTCGTCGCCCTCGGCGTCCAGACACTCTTGATGTCCTTCCTCTACAGCATGCTGGGCATCCCGCGGCGTCGCGAGGATCCCGAGGCGTGAAGGCGCTCGACCGGCTCCTCCAGTCGTGGCGGATCGCGAAGGCCCTGCCCCATGTCCGGCCGGGTGATCGTCTACTCGACGTCGGCTGCTTCGACCGCAGCCTGATCGACCGCGTGCTCGACCGCGTCGACGCCGCGGTCGGGATCGACCCCATGATCGAGCCCGGTCGATCGGGTCGCGTCGAGCTGCTGCGTGGCCGTTTCCCGGAAGACGCGCGCTTCGAGCCCGAGTGCTTCGACTGCGTGACGGCGCTTGCGGTGCTCGAACACGTCGAAGACCCGCGCGGCTTCGCGGAAGGCTGCGTGCGCGCCCTCGCCCCCGGTGGACGCGTCATCCTCACCGTCCCGCACCGCTTCGTCGATCGCCTCCTCACCGGGCTGATCGCCCTGCGTCTCGCGGACGGCATGGCGGCGGACGAACATCACGGCTTCGACCTGGAGGACGCACGCAAGGCCTTCGCGGATGCCGGCTTCCGACTCGAGGTCGAAGAGGGGTTCCAGCTCGGGCTCAATCGGCTGTTCGTCTTCCGGAAGCCGGCGTCACCGGCTGTCGGCGACCGGGTGGTCGGCGAACGAGACATCGCGGCGTTCAGCTGAGGGCCGACGAGCGCCTCATGGCAAACGCCAGGAGCCGCGAAAAGATGTACATCCTCATGTACATCTAGCCCCGATCCGTCATAAGAAATCAGCGTCCAGATATTGAAATAGCCCTGGGTCTGTGGTTTGAAGGAGTTACGACGCTTCCTCAACTCACAAACACAAGGCCACTTCAGTGAGACTTAGAAAACGACTTTTGCGGGCT
>JANNQH010000686.1:0-8248 GCA_031400655.1 Deltaproteobacteria bacterium
GCGACTCCTGCTCGTGGACGACGTGTTGACGACCGGGAGCACTCTCGAGGCCGCGGCCAACGCCCTGCTCGCAGCCGGTGCCCGCGAAATCTGGGCGCTCACCCTCTCGGCGACCGTCGCCGGCCGACGAGCGCGGGGCGAACGAGGCACGCATGCTCGCCCGCCGCATCAGCCATGACGCCGAGACCAGAGGGGGACGACAGTCGGCCCGTCGAAACCGGATCGGAAAGTCCCGATCTCAATCGGGACGGCGGCGTGAACGCAAGTAGTCGCGCCGGACGGCGGCAGATTCCTCGTCGCCGAAGGCGGCCACGAGCCCATCCGCGTCGGACCAGGACCGCATCGACCCGACCATTTGATCGGTCACCGCATTGACGTGGCGTTTCGTCGAGAAAAGGGCGTGAGACGCCTTCTTCGAAAGAGAATGGGCGAGGGCCTCGACCTCGCGATCGAGCGTCTCGTCGGGCACGACGCGATTCACGAATCCCGCGGCACGGGCCTCCTCTGCATCGAAGGGCCGGCAGGTGAGCACGAGCTCCTTCGTCCGCGCAGGCCCGAGCTCGCGCACCAGGCGCGGGATCCCGCCCCACGCGAGCGGAATCCCGAGATCGATTTCGGGAATCGAGAATCGGGCGCCCTCGCCCGCGATCCGGAGATCACAGGCCGAAGCGAGCACGACGCCCCCACCGACGCAGTGGCCGCGAATCGCGGCGATCGAGATCGCTCGCATCGCCTCGAGCGAATCGGCCATCGCCCGCCCGAGCTCCGCGACCTCCCGCGTCGTCCGTCCTTCGCGAGCCCCGAAGCTCGCGAGATCCGCCCCGCTCGAGAAGCTGCGCCCGGCCCCGCGCACGATCACGATCTTGACGCCGCGCTGATCATCGAAATGACGCGCCGCACGGGCGATCTCCTCGAGCACTTCGGGCGAGAGCGCGTTCAGCTTCTCGGGCCGCTCGAGGCAGAGCTCACCGATCGCTCCATCGACACGCACACTCAGCGTCTGGAACACGACATCTCCTCTGCACCGATCCTATCATCGAGCCGATCACCGACCCGCCCGCGGCGAAGCATCAGCCCGCGATCTTGCGGGCGACGATCGGCGCGTGGTGCGCGATCAGCTCCGAATCGTCGACCTCATCGGGATGGAAATCGCTCCGGTACCAGGCGCGATAGGCCGCGCCGGTCCCGCGCAGGAGTCCTACCTCGCCCCACAAGAAGCGCCTGCCCTGCGACCAGGTCTGCCGGTCGAAGAGCAGCCCATCCTTCCACAGCATGTAGCTCGTGCGCAGCAGCGTCTCGAAGCCGAGAAAGAAGGTGTCGATCAGCATCGCCACCACGCGGAGCGAATGGCTCGGGGCGACCTGTGCGAGGACGTCGAAGGCGACCGCCTTGTGCTCCGACTCTTCGAGGGCGTGCCAGCGCCAGAGCGGCGCCATGTCCGGGTGCATCGCGGAGGTGCGGCGCGCGGAGTCGAACAGGAGCTGGCGCGCGAGGATTGCCGTCAAGTGCTCGAGGGCCGCGGTAATGGCGAGGGAGAGCTTCGGCGTGTGGCGATTGTGAAAGCGCATCACCCAGTCGAGGAAGCGATTGCGGCGCGCGAGGAAGGGGTAACCGAGGGTCAGGAGCAGGTCGAGGTGCTCGTCGTGGAGCCGGCTGTGCTGGCCTTCCTGGCTGGCGAATCCTCGGATCTGCTCGAGCAGCTCCGGGCCCTCGATCCGACCCCGGTAGTACGCGACCGAGCGAACGAAGAACGCTTCGCCGAAGGGAAACGTCGAGGACAACGCGTCGAAGAAATGGGTCGCGAAGGCTTCGCCGCCAAACCAATAACGGGGCAGCAGAGCTCGAGTCGCGCTCCCCGAAGTCGCAAAGATCGAGAGCGCGGGCCGCCGCACCGGAATCGCATCACGCATCTCGGTGTCCCAACTCAGCGCCCCTTCACCGACTCGATGATCGTCTGGCGCAGGCGGTCGGGATCGACGGGCTTCTTGAAGATCACACCCTCGAGGCCTTCCATTCGGCTTCGCTTGATGATGTGATCCTTGTCGTAATGGAAGGACGTCATCATCAGGACGGGGGTCTTCGGGTAGCACGCGCGCACCTGGAGATAGAGCTCGTAGCCGTCCATCTTGGGCATCACGACGTCGGAGAGCACGAGATCGAAGGGCCGCGCCGCCAGCATCGCGAGCGCCTGCTCCCCGTCGGACGCCACTTCGACCTGACAGCCATCCGCTTCGAGCATCTCCTCGAGGGTGCGGCCGATGCCCGGATCGTCATCCGCCACGAGGATCCGGAGTCCACGCAAGCGCGGATCAGGCGCATAACGCCGCCGCTCGCGGCTTCGCAGATCGACCATGCGCGCCGGGCCGACGTAGTGGATCGTCTCGTAGCTCTCCGTCGCCACCATCTCGCCGAGGCGCTCGACGATCTCGCTGATGCGAGCCACCTCGCGGCGGATCGCGTCGAGCCGCTCGTTCTCGACCGAACAGTCGAGATCACCCGCGAGCTGCCCGACCTCGCTCTCGAGCAGCGTCGCCTGATTCACGATCACGGCAAGCGGGTTGTTGATCTCGTGGGCGAGCCCGATCGCGACCTCGCCCAGGATCGCGAGCTTGTCCTTGCGCCGGATCTCGCGCAAATCCTTCGCGTAGCCGATCGTGCCGCTCTCGACGCCCTCATCGTCGTAGAGGATGGTGCCGGAGATCGCGACGGGGATATGCTCACCCGAGTGCGCGACGAAGGTCGTCTCGAGGGCGTTGACCCGGGCCTTGCCGCCGTATTCGGGGCTCCGCATCGCATTGCCGACGCGGCGCGCCTCATCGATCGTCGGGTAGAACATCCCGACGAACTCGCCGAGCACCTCTACGGATTCGTAGCCGAGAGTGTCGTGGGCGCCGTCGTTGAAGTAGATGACGCGACCCTTACGGTCGGTCGCGATGACGATATCGGGCGAGCGATTCGTCAGTCGCTCGAGCTGATCCTTCGTGAGACCCATCTTCGTGAGACTCATCGATCGGCTCCCTTAGCGCGGTCTCGTGCAGAGTCTGCTCGCAGGCCGTCTGCCGGACGGCGTCACGCGATGCCGTGCTCGCCGAGCCAGCGCTCGGCATCGATTGCCGCCATGCAACCGGTGCCCGCAGCAGTCACCGCCTGGCGATAGATCGGATCTGCCACGTCGCCACACGCGAACACGCCCTCGAGCGAAGTCCGCGTCGTCCCCGGCGCGACCTTCAGGTAGCCCGCGGCATCCATTGCCAGCTGCTTGCCGAAGAGCGCGGTGTTCGGTTGGTGGCCGATCGCGATGAAGAGCGCATCGAGGCTGAGGTCGCGCTTCGAATCGTCTCGCAGGTCGCGCAACCGGACGCCCGTGACGTACTCGTCGCCCAGGACCTCGTCGACGGCGGAGTGCCAGGCGACGTCGATTTTTTCGTTCGCGAGGAGCCGCTCCTGCATGATCTTCGAGGCGCGCAGATCACCGCGCCGGTGGACGAGGGTCACGCGCGTCGCGAAGCGCGCGAGAAAGAGCGCCTCCTCCATCGCCGTATCGCCGCCGCCGACGACCGCCATCGGCTTGCCGCGAAAGAGCGCACCATCGCAGGTCGCGCAGGCCGAGACGCCTTTGTTCTGAAGCCGCTTCTCGGAGTCGAGGCCGAGCCAGCGGGCGGAGGCGCCGGTCGCGAGGATGACGGCGTCCGCCGTGTAGCGGTAGCTGTCGGTCGAGACGACGAAAGGGCGCAGCGAGAAGTCGACCTGGGTCGCGTCCTCGAAGACGATCTTTGTGCCGAAGCGTTCGGCCTGCTTCTGGAACTCTTCCATCATCAGCGGGCCGGTGATCCCGTTCGGATAGCCGGGATAGTTCTCGACCTCGGTCGTGATCATCAGCTGACCGCCGTGCGTGAGGCCGGCGAGCACGAGCGGCTCGAGGCCGGCGCGCGCGGTGTAGATCGCGGCCGTGTAACCGGCCGGACCACTGCCGATGATGAGCACGCGGCGGTGCTCGGAATCCATGCGCTTTCCTTTCGAAGAGGCTTTCGATCAGGGAATCAGGGGTCTCTTCGCGGTCGGAGTCTAAGGTCGGGGCGGAAGCCCCGCCAATCGTACCCGGCTCCCCGACGCCACGCGGCGGCTCAGAGCGGCTCGGTGATCGGCAGCTCCTCCCACATCAGCTGCAGGAAGATCCCGATGAAGAACGACAGGAAGGTCATCAGGAACAGAACCGCGGGGAAGACCCAGAGCGACTCGTAACCAACGACCTGGGGCAACTGACCGAGCATCAGCGGCATGCTCTCTTTGAGCGCCGTGACGGAGAGCCGGCCCGACTCCGGCGACCAGTTGCGCATGACCATGAAAGGCCCGACGAGACTCGTCACGAGGATACCGGCGCCCAGGGCCTGGACGACGCCCAGCAGGAAGATCGCGCGCGCCCGGGCGAAGGCGACCGTCGGGTCGACAATGCGGTGCGCGATCTCGACGTAGATATAGAGGAGGGTGACGAGGCCGAGCAGCGCCGTGACGGCGTTGGTGGCCAACGTCGCGTGGCTCGCGAGATCCCAGACCTCGTCGATCAGGAAGACGGGCAGATAGCCCACGATGATGCCGGCGCCGATCCGGGGCACCGACGAATGGAAATAGGAGAGGTCGCGTTTCCAGCAGAACCGGTAGAGCAGGAACCAGATCGCCGACGCGTTGATGACCACGACCTCGGCCGAGCAGAGCAGATCGATCCAGTTCGGAATGCGCGCGTAGACGAAGCTCCCCACTACGATGGGGGCGACGAGGCAGGCGAGGGTCAGCGCGTGGATCGCGGGCGTGTGCCAGGTGAGCACGCGATTCGACGTCGCGCGGCCCGCGGAGAGCGAGGCCGAAAAGTTGATGATCGCCGACGCGTTGCGGATGTCGTAAGCGCGTAGGAACCAGCGTTCCAGCTTGTCGAAGATGCGCTTCGTATTGCGATCCGCCCGGCGTAGGAACGGCATCAGGTCACGCCCCCGCTCGATCCGTGAAGCGCCCCGCACGGAGATTGCCGCGATGACCTCGCTCTCGCGATCCCGAAAAGGCGTGTCCTCCTTTTCGAAGGCCTGGTTCTCCTCGTCGAGACACACGCCCTCGACCCAGAGGTAGAAGGCGCGCTCCGCCATGCGCAGGATCATCCGATCGGCGGCCGCCCGCTCCCCGGTCTCGAGGACCTGGAAGAATCCGCTCTCCGTCGGGTCGTCGCTCGAATCGACCACCTGCACACGGCCACCGATGTAGCTCTCGACGTAGTCCGGATCGACCCGCCCCTCGACGAGCTCGCGCAGGGACTCGTAGATTCGCCTTCGCAAGGCGAAGCCGGCGAGCCGAAGCGAGCGGCCCCCGTCGAGCTCATGAGTCTCGATGAAGCGCAGACAGACCTGCGAGAGCAGCGCCAGATCCTGGTGGAAGCGGAGTCGTTGATCGCCGACCAGGCGACCGCCCGCGTCGACCTGTTGGAACAGGTCTTCGAGGTAGCGCGGCGCGTTCGAGAGCAGCCGCACCATCAGATTACGCGCATCGCGCGCCGTCGCCCGGGGACCCAGGAGACGCGGTTTCGAGACGAGATCATCGAGCTGGAGGAAGAGCTCCGTCGGATCGTGCAGCGGCGCATGGAACGAGAAGGTCTCGGGAAAGATCCGCTCGAACTCGCCACTCCCGCGCGCGATCTCGAAGCGCACCTCGCGGGCATGGAAGGCAAAGGTGAACCGGAGGCGGAGCTGGAGCCGCTCGACGCGCAGCTCGAGGCGCGGAAGACCTCGCACGGTCGCGATCGAGGAGTCCGCCGATTCGGCCGCCGCTGCCACCTAGAGGATCCGTTCGCGGTCGTTCTCGCCGCTCTCGTAGTAGTCCTCGACCTTACGGGCCAGGCGCGCGATGCCCTTCGGCGGCGGGTCCGAGTGGGGCCAACGCTGGGCGGCGATCCGCATCCGATCACGCAGCAGCTGGGCGTCGGGGTACTCCTCGACCGAGAGGATGTCGTCGACGTCGAGCCAGTTCGCGATCGCCGTGCGCGTCCGGGAGACCCGCTCGGCGAGCTCGGACATGTTGGCCGACTCGATCCGCGCACCGGTCACGCGCTCGCCGAGCGCCGACAGGGCCGCCAACACACTCTCGAGCTGGCTGCGCAGGGCGCCCGGCTCCTTCGACTCGAAGGCCGAGAGCTGCCCCACCGTCGTCTCGAAGCTCCGCGTGAGCGGCTCGTGGGAGATTTCCTTGAAGAGCACCACGCGACCCATCGGTTGGCCCGATTCGTCGACGAGGGCCTGATTCGAGACACGGATCCGATGGCCCGCGCCGACGCCCAGATCGACCTCTTCGAAGGAGCCTCCCGATCCCTCGGCCAGCGCGCGCACGGTCCGGCCGAGATCGGTCAGGTGATTGCGGGCGAGGACCGAGTCGATCGAGCGCCCGCGGATGTCCTCATCGAGACCGATGAAGGCGAATGCCGGCTTGTTCACCGCCCGCACGATGCCATCGCGATCGACCGCGATCGCCCCGGTCCGCAGCCGGTCCATCACCGCTTCGAGGAAGAAGTTCGCGTGGCGCAGATCTTCGACCAATCGCCGATTCTCGATCGTCAGCGCGTGGAGCTCGGAAGCCCGCCGCACCATCGCCTTCAGCTCGTCGGGCTCCCAAGGCTTGTTGACGTAGCCGTAGATGTGGCCGTCGTTGATCGCCTTGATCGTCGCCTCGGAATCGGCGAAGCCCGTCAGGATGATCCGCACTGTCTCCGGAAAACGCTCGTAGACGCGCTTCAAGAGCTCGACGCCCGTCATGCCCGGCATGCGCTGGTCGGTGATGATGACGGCGACCGGCTGGTTCGCCTCGAGAATCGAAAGCGCGGATTTCGGATCGGGCGTCGTGAGGACGTCGTAGTGATCCATGAACGTGAAGGTCAACGTCTCGAGGATGGCCTCTTCATCGTCGACGATCAGGATGCGCGGATTGCCGTTTCGACTCAAAATTGCGTTGCCTCGATCAAGCTCGACCAATCCCGATTCCATTCGCCGCGCCAGCGCTCGAGCGTCTCCTCGCCCGGGCTCACGCCCTTGTCGATCTGCTCGAGCAGCGGATCGAGGAAGCCGGCCTCGCTCGCACCCGAGCCCGACTCCGCCGCGATCCGACGCAGGCCCTCGGCCGAGTACGCAACGAGCTCTCGGGCCAGATCGAGCAGCTTGCGCCCACCCATCTCGGCACGCAGACCGCGCTTGGCGACGTCGAGCTGCCCCGCGTCGAGCTCCGCCACGCTCGTCCGGCCGAGGAGCTCCCACGCCGCCTCGAGGGCCTCGGCGTCGTAGAAGAGCCCTTTCCAGAGGGGAGGCAGGGCACAGAGATGACCCGCCGAGGCCGTGTCGGCGCCACGCACTTCGATGATCCGCTTCAAGCGAACGTCCGGAAAGAGCGTCGTCAGATGCGTCTCCCAGTCTCGTAGCGTCGGGCGCATGTCGCGGAAGCCCCGCTCCATGAACTGTCGGAACGTCGTGCCGTCGCCCGGCTCGTAATGCTTTCCCCGCACGACGAAGAAGAGCGGCACGTCGAGGGCCCATTGTGCATAACGTTCATAGCCGAAATCCGGATCGAACACGAAGGGAATCAGGCCGCAGCGATCGGGGTCCGTGTCGCGCCAGATCATGAGGCGCCGCGAGATGAAACCGTTCTCGCGACCGCCCGAGAGGCTCGAGTTGGCGAACAACGCGGACACGACGGGCGTCGCCACGAGGCCGAGCCGCATCTTCGCGATCATGTCGACCTCGTCGGCGAAATCGTAGTTCGCCTGCACGGTCGCGGTTGTGTGCATCATCTCGAGACCGAGGCGACCCCGAGTGGGCAGATAGGCGCGCATCACGTCGTAACGGGCCTTCGGCATGGTCGGGATCTGGTCGACGGGATGAAAGGGATCCATGCCGAGGGCGAGCCAGGCGATTCCGAAATCGAGGGAGAGGCGCTTCACGAGCTCGAGATGGGCAAGCAGCTCGGCGCTGGTTTCCTGGCTGGTGTAGAGCGGTGCCCCGGACAATTCGAACTGGCCGCCGGGCTCGAGGGTGATGCTGCCACCGCCGGCGCTGGACTCGAGCGCGATCGTGCGGCCCCGCTCCTCGACGCGCTCCCAGCCGCCCTCGGCGACCAGGCGATCGAAGAGGGCAGCGATGCCGTACGGACCCTCGAACGGGACGCGGTCTCCGGTGTCGGCATACACGCCGACCTTCTCGTGCTCGGTGCCGACGCGCCAGTTCTC
>JANNQH010000687.1:0-2674 GCA_031400655.1 Deltaproteobacteria bacterium
CGCGGTCCGTGAGGTGGGCTTTGGCGATCGACGCCTGGCGGGAGGCATCGGCATGCTCTCGATCGAAGGCGTGCGCCGCATACCACCAGAGCCCGCGAGCCGGCTCGATCTCCGTCCCCATGCGCGCGATCGCGTGCTTGATCGCCTGGAACTGCGCGATCGGTTGACCGAATTGCTCGCGCGACCGGGCGTAGGCGACATCGAGCTCGATCAAGCGCGTCGCGGCTCCGAAGGCGTCGGCCGCCAACAGGACCGAGGCCGCATCGAGTGTGCGTTCGCTCGCTGCGAGGCCGCCCGAAAGGAGGCGTCCCCGGGCGCCGTCGAAGCGCACCCGCGCGATCGGCCGTGAGCGGTCGACTCCCCCCTGATCCTCGATGGCGACGCCGCCCGCGCGCGCATCGACCCACGCCAGGCGCCCGCCGGCGACGCCGACCAGCATCTGATCCGCGAGCTCGGCATGGGAGACGATCGTCTTCGTCCCACTCACCCGTCCGTCGGCAAAGCGCGCCTGCCAATCGCCCGGCGCAAAGCCCGCATCGTCTTCCTGGAACGCGACGGTCGCAATCGCTTCCCCGCCGGCGAGCCCGGGCAGGATCGCGGCTTTTTCCGCGTCGCTCCCGCTCGCCAACACAGCGAGCGCCGCGATCGAGTGCGCGAGGAACGGCCCCGGCATCCCCGCCCAGCCGAGCACTTCTGCTGCCAGAGCGACGTCGAGCAGCTCGAGGCCCGCCCCACCGAACGACTCGGGAATCGCAAGCCCCGCGACGCCCATTTCGGCCAGCCTCGACCACAGGACCGGATCGTGGCCCGGTCCCGCATCGAAGAGCTCACGCACGCGGGTCGTCGGACATTCCTTCTCCGCGAAGCCCCGGAGCGTCTCCTGAAGCATCTCCTGCTCTTCGCTCAGCCCGAAATCCATTACGCGACTCCCAACTTGCCCTTCGCGAACTCCTCGTAGCTGCGGCGGTCGACGAAGACGTGGAGTCCGCCCGTCAGCATGTCGCGGAAGCAGCGCTGGATCACGCTCGGATTGCGAAGGCCCTGGCTTCCGGCATTGCGATAGGCCCAGGTCACGATCTCCTCGCAGACCTGCGTGAGATAGGCGACCGAACCCATCATCTCGTCGCTGTCGATCTTCGCGAGCTTCTCGCCGGCGTGCAGGCGCCGCTCCATCCGCCCATAGACCTCGTGGGCCAGGGTGCGCACCGAATTGAGCGCGAAGATCCGCTCGCCGAGGTCACGCCGGAAGACCTGCTGGTCGATCAGCGACGCCGAGCCGAGGCGAGCCCGACCGCCGCGGGCGATCAACACGATCTCGTGCAGCGCGCGCCGCGCCACGCCGAGCCCCCAGCCGGCATGGCCGAGGCCTGCCAGGGGAGCAGCACCGAGCCCGTAGATGGGGCCACCCGTGCGAACCTGGGACTCGAAGAGATAGAAGGTGTAACGGGAATCGACGATCTGCTCCGGGACACGGTAGTCGAAACTTCCGGTGCCCCGGAGGCCCATCACGTCCCAACCGCCCTTCATCTCGACCTTCGCCTTGGGGACGAAATAACAGAGATAGGCGGGCATCCCACTCGGAAGCATCTCCGGGGTGCCGGCATCGCCCATCACGAAGCCACCGCCGCCAAGGAAGCTCGCGTGGCCACTGCCGCTCCCGAAGCCGTACTCGCCGGAGAGCCGGAAGCCCTTCGTTTCCCGCTTGATCGCGCCGCGCGGGGCGAACTGGCCGGCGAAGACTGCGTCGGGCTTGCCGCCGACCATCTCGCGGGCCGCGTCGGGGTCGATGAACGCGCAGTAGGACGTGGCACTCGCATTCGCCATCTGGGACCAGCCGATCGAGCCGTCCTGGTGGGCCAGCTCCTCGAACACGTCGATCACCGTCTTGCAGTCGGCCTCCGCTCCACCGAGCGCCTTCGGCACCATCAGGTGGAAGAGACCCGTCTTCGTGAAGGCCTCGATCACGGGCTTGGTCAGCGTCAGCTCGCGATCATTGGCATCGGCCTCGGCCTCGATCAGGGGACGGAGCGAGCGGGCCTTTTCGAGCAGATTGAACGAGGCCGAGGAAGTCGCCTGGGTCATCGCTTTTACTCCTCTTCGTATCTCATGAACGGGCTCGCAGACGACCCGCCGGGTTGGGGTCGAGGAGCCTGCGTGAAACACGTTCTACCGTCAAGACGCGGCGCCCGACCGGATCGGGAGAGGCGCTCTTCCCCTGTTTACACCACCGATAAAACTCGACCAGCCGACGTCCCGCGCTCTATCCTGCCGCCATGATCGAGCTTCACTACTTCCCGACACCGAACGGATGGAAGGTCAGCATCGCCCTCGAGGAGCTGGACCTTCCCTACCGGATCGTCCGCTGCGACATCGCCCGCGGCGAACAATTCAAGCCCGAGTTCCTCGCGATCAGCCCCAATAACCGGATTCCGGCGATCGTCGATCTCGAGCCGACCGGCGGCGGCGCGCCGATCCCGGTCTTCGAGTCGGGCGCGATCCTGCAGTACCTCGCCGAGAAGACCGGACGGCTGCTACCGGGCGATCCTCGCCTGCGCATCCAGGCGTTCGAGTGGATGTACTGGCAGATGGCGAACCAGGGCCCGATGTGTGGCCAGGCCGGCCATTTTCGAAACTATGCGCCCGAGAAGATCGACTACGCGATCGAGCGCTACTC
>JANNQH010000688.1:0-1534 GCA_031400655.1 Deltaproteobacteria bacterium
GTGTACCGGGGCGACGCCTTCCCGGAGCTCTACGGCGCCTACCTCTACGCCGACGCGTCGAGTGGCAACTTCTGGGCCTGGGATGGTCAGGATCCGATCGATCCCTGGAACCCGGGCAATCCCGGCGTCATGATCGGCAATGAGCAGATCGGCCTCTCGAGCTTCGGCGAAGACCGGGAAGGCGAGATCTACGCCGTGAGCAGCTACTCGGGCCGGATCTATCGGCTCGTCCGGACCGGCTCGAGCGGATCGGGCATCGCCTTCCCGAGCCTGCTCTCCGCGACCGGACTCTTCTACCACGTTGGCCTACTGATCCCCGCCGCTGGCGTGATCGAATACGACGTCACGGCTCCGCTCTGGTCGGACAAGGCGAACAAGCGCCGCTGGATGGCGCTGCCGGGCGAGGGCCGCATCCTCTTCCACTCCCGCGACGCCTGGGAATTCCCGATCGGCACCGCCTTCATCAAGCACTTCGAGCTCCCGCGTCCGGCGGGCGGAACGAAACGGGTCGAGACCCGTGTGTTCCTGCGCCAGAACGACCGCTGGACCGGAGTCAGCTACCGCTGGAATAGCGCGGGCACCGACGCCACCCTGCTGGTCAATGGGCTCGACGAATCGATCGACCTCGGCAGCGGCACCACGCAGAGCTGGCACTACCCCTCCTCCAGCGAATGTCTCTCGTGCCACACGGGACCCGCCGGCCGCGTGCTCGGCGTGCGCACTCGCCAGCTCGCTTCGCCCCGGACCTTCGCCTACGGCACGCTGCCGCAGATCGACGCCTGGAACTGCGCCAAGCTCTTCGACTTCGATATCCGCGACAAGAGTCGATACGAGTTCTCGAAGGCACTCAGCGACACGACCGCGACGCGCACGCGACGCGCGCGCTCCTACATCGCGGCGAACTGCGAGATGTGTCACCAACCGGGCGGCCCAGCGCCGGGCGGCCTCGATATGCGGTTCACGAGCGCCGTCGGCGATTGGAACGTGATCAACGTAGCGCCGAGCGAGGGCAACCTCGGACTCCCGAGCGCGAAACGGATCTTGCCCGGGAACCCACTCCAGTCGATCCTCTGGCTCCGCCAGAATTCGACTGATCCGGTCGTGCGAATGGCGAGGGGAACCAAGCTCGTCGATCCGACCGCGATCAGCTTGATCGGCGATTGGATCCAGAACGACGTCACGAACGTCGACTCGGATGAAGATGGAATCGCAGACACGATCGACGTCTGCCCGACGATCGCCGACCCGCTCCAGCAGGACAGCGACGGGGACCAGATCGGCGACAAATGCGATCCCGACGCCCAGCCCGACCTGAGCGTCCTCTCGCTCACGGCCCCGGTCGGCACGATCCTGCCGGGCCAACCGCTCTCACTCGCGGCAACGCTCCGGAACAACGGCTCCGGCGCCGCCGCGTCCTTCCCCGTCACGTTTTATCTCTCGTCCAACACCACCCTCGAGCCGGAGCTCGACACACCGCTCGGACATTGTTGGGTGGAGTCCCTGAACGGCAATTCGACGACGACCTGCTCCACCA
>JANNQH010000689.1:0-2425 GCA_031400655.1 Deltaproteobacteria bacterium
AAGCCGCGCGGCGCTGGGCTGCGCGACGCCGGTCGAGCGCGGGTGGACGCGGGCGCCGAGTCGACGAGTCTGCTCGCGTCGCTCGCGGCCCGCAGCGTCGGGGGCGGGACGCTCTCGCAATCGGAGCTCGCGGGCGAGACCGGTGTGCCCGAGGCGTTGATCGCGGCGGCGGTGCGCGCGGGACTGCTGACGCCGATCGATGTGGCGGGTGAGCTTCGCTTCCCGAGCTCGGACCGCGACATGGTGGCGGCGGGCCTCGAGATCCTCGGTGAGGGTCTGCCCCTCGAACGGTTGCTCGAGCTCGCGACCGAGCACGCGGCGAGCGTGGCTGCGCTGGCCGAGCGCGCGATCGATCTCTTCGACGATCACATTCGCAAGCCCCGCGGCGAAGACGAGGCCGCCGTGCGCCGCGCCTTCGAGCGTCTGCTGCCCCAGGCGACCCAGATCGTCGCCCTGCATTTCCAACGCACCGTCGTCGCCGGCGCCCTCGCCCGTTTGCGCGAGAAGGGCGACGCCGGCGCCCTCGAAGAAACCCTTGCCCTCGCACGGTCGGGTCGCCTGGAGGTGCAGTGGCGCTAGAAGCTATGTCAGGAGACGACCTCCCGGTCGGCGAGGAGAAGCGCGTCCGCGTGCGCGAGATGTTCGACCGGATCGCGCCGCGTTACGACGCGCTCAATCGCATCATGTCTCTCGGCCTCGACCAGCGCTGGCGGAGGCGTGCCCTCGAGAAGATCTGCGTCACGAAAGACGACCTCGTCGTCGATCTCGCCTGTGGCACGGGAGATTTCTGCGAGCTCGTCGAAGGCCGCGGAGCGCGCGCGATCGGCGTCGACTTCGCCCGTGAGATGCTGCGCCAGGCGAAGACCCGGGGCCTCGAATTTCCCAAGGTCCAGGGCGACGGGGAGTGGCTCCCGTTCCGGACGGAATCGATCGACGTCGTCACCTGCGGCTTCGCCCTGCGAAATTTCGTCTCGCTCGAGAACGTGTTGCGGGAGATCGCGCGGATCGTCCGGCCGGGGGGCCGCGTGGCCCTCGTCGACGTCGGTCGCCCCGAGTGGCTGCCGCTGCGCGCGGCCCATTCGCTCTACTTCGACCGGGTCGTGCCGCTGGTCGGGGGGCTGCTCTCGGACCGCGGTGCCTATCGCTATCTGCCGAAATCGACGGCCTACCTGCCGGCTCCGGAGGTCTTGCGCACGATGCTGTCGGGCGCCGGATTCCTCGAGCTCGAGCGCGAGGTCGTGTTATTCGGATCGGCCCAGATCTTGACTGGGGTGCGCGGGCCGCTGACACCCGTCGGAAGCCGGTCGCGATGAGCGCGTCGGGCGCAGCGAAGGCCCGCGCGAAGCTCGCCGCCCGGGGCGGTGAGCAGAGCGTCCCCTGTGAGCAGGCCATCCAGGACGCGATCGCCCGGGCGAAGGCCACCGGCAGGACGCGCTTTCTCGCCTGGGTCGTCCCGCTGCCCGACGCAGGGGCCGGCTTCGGGCTCCGCGCGCACGCCTGGGCCGGCGTCGGCGACCGCTACTACTGGGAGCGCGTCGACGCGAAGGAGCTGTACTTCGCCTGGGGCAGTGTCGAGGAGCTCGAGGGCGAGGGGCCCGACCGTTTCGCTTCGGTGCGCGCGTGGCAGCGGGACATCGCCGCTCGCCTCGAATGGACGGGCGAGGCGCGCGCGGCGGGTCGCGCGTTGCTGCTCGGCGGATTCGGGTTCGAGAGCAAGGCGAGTACGGATCCCGATTGGAAAGCCTTTCCCGCGGCCCGCTTCGTGCTGCCGGAGGGCATCATCGAACGCGTGGCCGATGTCGCGCGCTGCGTCGTCTTCGCCCGCGTCGAGCCGGGCGCGACGGCCGCCGCGGTCGCCGACGACCTGACGCGGCGACTTCGGGACGCCCGGTCGTCGATCGCGGAAGAGGCGGTGGACCGCGCGGGCGAGGGCGTGCTCGCGAGCGCCGCCGAAGGCGCAACGGAGAACGGCGTCGAGGGGCCCGAGTACCGGGTGCGCGCCGACCGCAGTCACGATCGCTTTCGGGGCCAGCTGCGGAGCGCGCTTGCAGAGATCGCCAGCGGTCGCGTCGCGAAGCTCGTGCTGGCCCGCTCGCTGGCGGTCGAGCACGACGCGGACTTCGACGTGCCGGGCTTTCTCGAACGACTGCGAGCGCTCTATCCGAGCTGCACCCTGGTCGCCGTCGGCCGCGGGCGGGACAGCTTCCTCGCCGCGACGCCCGAGAGCCTGATCCGCGTCGAGGGTCTCGCGCTCGAGACCGCGGCCCTCGCTGGTACGGCGCCGCGCGGGCGCACGCCCGACGAGGACCTCCGTCTCGCCGCCGCGCTGCTCGCCAGCGAGAAAGAGCGGGCCGAGCACGCCCACGTCGTCGAGGCGATCCGCGGCGTGCTCGAACGGCGCTGCGCGCAGCTCGAGGTCCCCGCT
>JANNQH010000690.1:0-1701 GCA_031400655.1 Deltaproteobacteria bacterium
GCCGCGCCAAGCGCATCGTGGTGGACAAGGACAACACCACCCTGATCGACGGCGCCGGCAAGAAGGAGGACATCGACGGCCGCATCAAGGCCATTCGGCAGCAGGTCGAGCTGTCGACCAGCGACTACGACAAGGAGAAGCTCCAGGAACGCCTGGCCAAGCTCTCCGGCGGCGTGGCCCAGATCAACGTCGGTGCCGCGACCGAGGCCGAGATGAAGGAGAAGAAGGCGCGCGTCGAGGACGCCCTGCACGCCACCCGTGCAGCCGTCGAAGAGGGCATCGTGCCCGGCGGCGGCGTGGCCCTGATTCGCTGCTCCGGCGTGCTCGACAAGGTCACGGCCGACAACGAGGAACAGGCGGCAGGCATCAACATCGTCCGCCGCGCCATCGAGGCCCCGCTCCGCTTCATTGCGGACAACGCGGGCGTCGAGGGCTCGATCGTGGTCGACAAGGTGAAGGGCCTGAAGGGCGCCCAGGGCTTCAACGCCGCGACCGAGACCTACGAGGACCTGATCAAGGCCGGCGTCATCGACCCGGCCAAGGTCGTGCGCGCGGCGCTGCAGAACGCGGCGTCGGTCTCGGGTCTGCTGCTGACGACCGAGGCGATGATCGCCGAGAAGCCCGAGCCGAAGGGCCACGGCCATGGGGGCGGCATGCCGGGCATGGGCGGAATGGGCGGCATGGACGGGATGATGTAGACGCTGTCCCGCACCGGCTTCCTGCGAAAGTAGGGCGTCGCTGAACCGATGAGCCTCGCAAGAGGCAAACGAGGCCCCCGTCGCCGACCAGCGACGGGGGTTTTCGTTTGCTGGAGCCGTTCGTCACCGGATTCTCAACCAAAAGCGGATGTCGTCGATCGCGCTGCGGCGCGCAATCCGTCCGGGCCGGCCGACTCGAGTTCACATTCCCACTCCGACTCGTCATACTCCCGCCGATCGACCGCGGGGCGGGGGAGTGAATGCCGGGTCCAGCAATCGCAGAGCAGGTGGCGCAACACGCACTCGGCGTCGACCTGCTCGGGCTCGTGGCCGTCGCGGCCATGGTCCTCGCCAACGGCTATTTCGTCGCCACCGAGTTCGCCCTCGTCGCCGTGCGCCGCAGTCAGATCCAGCTCTGGGTTTCGGAGGGCCGCCGCGGCGCACAGGCCGCCTCGGACGCCATCGAACGCCTCGACGACGCCATCGCCGCGACCCAGCTCGGCATCACGATCGCGAGCATCGGGCTCGGCTGGGTCGGCGAATCCGTCGTCTCGTCTCTGCTCACGACGCCGCTCGCATGGCTCGGGATCGAAAGTCCGCTCGTGCTGCACACGATCGCAACGCTGATCGCCTTCACGCTCATCACCTTCCTGCATGTCGTCGTGGGCGAGCTGGCGCCCAAGGCGATCGCGCTCCAGCGCCCCGCCGAGGTCGCGGTGTTATTCGCGCAACCGCTGCTCGTCTTTGGCCGTATGTTCCGCTGGATCCTGGTCTTGATGAATGGTGCGGGCAACGCGCTCGTGCGGCTCGCCGGATTCGAGGCGATCTCCGGAAACCAGGTCCACTCGGCGGAGGAGCTCCACCTGCTCGTCTCCGAAGCACACGCCGCCGGCGCCATCCGGCCGGAACAGGGCCGCATCCTGGGCAAGGTCTTCAAGAGCGCATCGAAGCGCGTGCGCGACGTGATGGTCCCGCGCGAGCGGATCTTCGCGATCCCGCTCTC
>JANNQH010000691.1:0-3365 GCA_031400655.1 Deltaproteobacteria bacterium
AGGACCATTTCCTGCACCGCTACCCGATCTCCGCCGACCGCATCCGCCTGGGCTCCCGAGACGAGAACCACCAGATCGAGCCCGAAGTCTCGCTGCTCTGCGACCTCGCCTACGAAGGCGCGCGAGTCGTGTCCCTGACGCCGCGCCTCGCGATGGCCCACAACGACTGCTCGATCCGCCGCGACGGGGCGAAGAAGATCAGTGAAAAGAAGAACTGGGGCCCCGAATCGAAGGGCACGTCGAGCCAGGCGATCCCGATCGACCGCTTCGAAAAAGACGGCATCCTCGACCACCATCACATCGCCTGCTTCCTGCGCCGCGGCGGCGAGCTTCACGAGTACGGCATCGACAGCCCCGTCACGAGCTACAGCTACATGTACGGCGAGCTCGTCGCCTGGCTCGTCTCGAAGCTGAACGACCAGGCCGACGAAGGCCCGCTCGAGAACATGGCCCGCTGGCTCGAGGTCGCGGGCTTTCCTGCGCAGGCCCTCATCAGCATCGGCGCGACCCGCTACACCGATTTCGGCGAGACGAATTTTCTCGAGCCCGGCGACGAGTCGATCGTCGCCGTCTACGACACGCGGCGATTCTCGAACACCGACATCCGCCGCATCGCGATGCGCGAGCGGGAGACTCCGGCCGAGGGCATCTCGCTCCTGCGCCAGACCGTCTGTTAGTTTTCCGAGCCTCGACCCGGAACAGGAACGCGCGCCGTGTTCGATCTCAAGCTGATCTTGCTCTTCGCGATCTTCGCCGCCGGCGCGTCCGGAGGCAGTCTCCCTTTATGGAGAGGGGGTGCGACCGGGAGTCCAAGGCTACTCGGCTGGGGCAACTCCTTCGCCGCCGGCGTATTCCTGGCCGCGGGCCTCGTCCACATGCTCCCCGACGCCGACCGGATCTGGCGCGGGCTCGGCTTCGAGTTCCCGGTGGCCTTCGCGCTCTCGGCCGTGGCGCTGACCCTGATGCTCTTGATCGAGCACGTGCTCCTCCCCGAGCACGTCCACGAGGAGCTCCACGTCCCGTCGGACGAGCGTTTCGGCAGCCAACACGGCCACGCCCACCACGACGGCCACCGCGACGCCCTCTCCGCCTACTCCGCCCTCGTCGCCCTCTCGATCCACTCGCTGGTCGGCGGCCTCGCGTTGGGCGCCGAGCAGGACTGGACGCGGGTGCTCGTGATCTTCTTCGCGATCTTCGCCCACAAGTCCGCCGAGGGATTCGCACTGGGCGTGAGCCTCGCCCGCAGCTCGATCACGCGGACCCAGGCCTGGCGGCTGATCGCCCTGTTCGCGACCTCGACGCCGATCGGCGGTCTGATCGGGATCGTCCTCGGCCAGACGATCGAAGGCCAGCTTGCCGCGATGGTGCAGGCCGTGTTCCTCTCGGTCGCCGCGGGGACGTTCATGTACGTCGCGACCTTCGACGTGCTGCGAGACGAGTTCCCCCACGCGAGCGGGCGCTTTTCGAAATGGGTCGCGATGGCGCTCGGGGTCGTCGGTATGAGCTTGCTGGCTGTCTGGAGCTGATTGCCCCCTGGGATCGCCGTCGGCAGGCCTGGATCGGAAGACCTGGGCCGCTCGAGCGGGCGCGGCCGAGCCCAGCGCAAGCCGCCTAACCGAGACCGACCCGGAATTCTCAAATCTCCTCGCGATTCCCTGAGCGGAATTCCCACTTCAGAACGATCATGCCTGTGAGATGACCGGGGCGGGGCGGGATTCCGTCCGCCCATCGCGGCCGGGTCCGATCGACCGACTCCGGAGGAGGGCTTCGTCATGCCGGACCATTCACCCGTCGCTCCGCCCCGCTTGCGCCTCGGAGCGCTCGGCGCACGCTTCGCCGTCGCAGCTGGCTTCATCCTCGCAATCTGCGCGACCGCGGGTGCGAGCCAGGCCCAGTCGCTGGCCACCCCATTCAGCCAGGGCAACGTCCCGCTCGCCTCCCTCGCGAGCCAGGTCCAGTACACGATCGACATGAGCAGCCTGCCTGCCCGCCCGCGCCTGATCGTCGAGGCCACTCCTGACGCTGCCCACGCAGACATGCAGCTCGAGCTCCAGATCTCGAACTGCACCCTCGACAATCCAGTCGCCCCGGGCAGCAGCTTTTTTTGCCCGAGCCCCGTCTCGACGCCCAATGCGGGCTTGCAGACGGTCAGCTACGACGCGTTCTTCTGTGAAACAGCCGCCACGATTCCAGCGTATCCGGGCGAGACCTGCCGCGTGACCGTGCGCGCCCTCAACTTCGGAGCGGCACCCGCTCCCGCGACCTTTAATGTCGTGATCCGCGGCGACACGATCGTCCCGACCTCGACCGTCAGTACAAACGTCGTTCCCCCGACTCCCGTCAACGACGACATTCCGACGACGACCGCCCAGTATTTCAACGAAGGCCAGAACTTCCGCTGGATCTACGATCTCGACGGGGACAAAGTCCTCGTGACACCCATCCAGGGTCGCTGCGAGTGGTCGCCGCCGGGCGGGTTCCTGATCAACATGCCCTACACCTATCAATATCAGGGCAACCCGACCTATCACGGCCTCGACTGCTGCACCTGGCAGATCAGCTCGTCGACCGGCGTCACGGGTACGGGGCAGGCCCTGTTCTTCATCAACGTCGACAGCAGCCTCCCCGCGAACCAACCCCCCGACAGCGACATCGACGGCATCAAGAACCTCTGCGACAACTGTCCGACCGTGCCGAACGGCCCACTCTTCGGGACCTGTACGTCCGGTCCCCGCACCGGCAGCACCTGCCGCTCGAATCAGGAGTGCAACAACTTTCCCTGCAGCCTCTCCCAGGACGACGCCGATCGGAATGGGACGGGCGACGCCTGCCCCGAACCGGGGCTCGCAGCAATGCTCGGGGCGGGGTTGGCGGCGCTCCATGCGCTTGGAGCACGGCGTCGGACTCGTGCCCGCGCCTAGCACCGAACGGGCGATTCCAGCTGGGCGGCCCGAGGCGATCGCAGGCCGCCGGGTGCGGGCGCGGCGCCGCCTCACAACCAACTATTGATCAGCAGGAATGCCGCCCACGAGCTCGGGTGCGAATAGGCCGGATCGTCGATCAATCGTCGCTGCGCCCGTTGCATCGCCTTCGCCCGTGAGATCGCGGGATCGGCGAGACCCTCGTAGAACGTCGCGAGCAAGATCGAGGTCGCCTCGTCCTGCACGAGCCAGAGACTCCCGAGCACGCTCCTCGCCCCCGCCTGGACGGCCGCCCCCGAAAACCCGAGAGCCGCCCGATCGTCGCCGGCCGCCGTCTCACAGGCGCTGAGGATCAGGATCTCGAGCGGACGCTGGCGGTATTGGAGCAGCTCGACGGCGCGCCGGAACTCGTCGAGCCCGAGCTTCCCGTCGTGGGTCAGCAGG
>JANNQH010000692.1:0-7178 GCA_031400655.1 Deltaproteobacteria bacterium
CCGGCGCGTGCCAGGTCCCGAAGAGTCGATCGAGGACCGGAAAATAATGGGCGAAGTTGCGGTAGCGGTTCTGCGGCAGGCGGGAGTGGTGGAAGCGGTGGACCAGGGGGCCGCACACAACCGACGAGAGGGGGCCCAGCGACAGCCGGAAATTGCAGTGAGAGAAGATCAGGAACGCATAGGACCCGATCAACACGCCCCCCGCGTGAACGACTCCCTGATCGCCGAAGAGGACGAGCGATGGCGAGAGCACGATCACCGCCTGGACCGGCATCTCGAGCCAGTAGGTGCGAAAACTCGAGCTGGCGTTCAGCTCGGCATCGGCGTGGTGCAGCTCGTGGATCGCCCAGAGTGCGGGGAAGCGGTGTTGGGCACGGTGATACCAGTAGTAGACGAGGTCGATCGCGAAGAGGTTGGCGACGACGAGGAGGCCGGCCTCGAAGAGCGTCGGCGCGTGGGCATGTCGACCGAGAGCCGGACCATGGAGGATCCACAGCGCGAGAGCGGCGAAACCGAAGAGCTGAAAGAGTGCCAGGTAGATCAGGTTCCGGAGTCGCCCGCGAAGGCCCTGGCCTCGCTCCGCCGGAACGAGCTGCTCGATCGCCGTGCAGAGCGCGACGAACACGAGCGCCCAGCCCAGGGGTCCCGCCGCCCCGCGAAGCAGCTCGAGCCAGGTCGTCAGCCACGCTGCGAGCGCCGATCCCATGCTAGGCCTCGTCCGGTTCGATCGGGTCGCGGCTCGTCTGCCTCACGCGCTCCGCCGGCACGCGGAGCTCGCGCAACAGGTACTCCGCGAAATCCGGCGCGTAACCCTGCACGGCGATCGCCCGCTCCATGCACAGGAGCCAGGCATCGCGCTCGCGGGGCCCTATGCGCAGGTGCTCGTGGGCGGAGGGGATCCGGATTGGACCGTATTTCTCGGTGTAGAGCGCCGGGCCGTTCATCCAGCCACACAGGAAGCGCGTCAGCTTGTCGCGCGAAACCGTCAGGTCCCGTGCGTGCATGCGGCGGATGATTCCGGCGTCAGGCAGCTCGTCCATCAAGCGGTAGAAGTCGTCGACCAGGCGGGTGATGCCGGCCTGCTCACCGGCTGCGCGGTAGGAGGTGTCGCCTTCGCCGTAACGCGGACGGCCATCAACCGCGCCCGTGATGGCGAGACCGCGCACCGCTTTCGACATTCCTTCGCTCATGCAGGGACCTTTTTGAGGGCGACCGGGGCCTTGAGTGTAGCCGGACCGATTTCCGCTCGAAGGCCGGCCTCTTGCGCGGAGTCGGGCGCGAACGACCCCCGACGTGACTTCTGCGGGGTATGATGCGCCGTCATCAAGCCGCTCATCAAGCCGCTCATCAAAGCAAGGGGAGTCTCGACGCATGGACAAGGATCGACTGAAGGGAAAGCGCGCGCTCGTGACAGGAGCGGCCTCGGGCATCGGCCGTGCCACGTCGCTTCGGCTCGCCGCCGAGGGGGCTTCCGTCTTCTGCTGCGACATCGCCGCCGAGGGCGCCGAAGAGACGGCGAAGATGATCGGGGTGAAGGGCGGGAAAGCGGGCAGCGGCGCGGTCGATGTGTCCCAGCTGACCTCCTGCGAAGCGGTCGTCGAGTCCGCGCGCCGATTCCTCGGCGGCCTCGACATCCTGGCGAACGTCGCGGGCATCCTGCGCCCGGGCCACACGGACAAGCAGGACCCGCGCCTCTTCGATCAGACGATCGCGATCAATCTCTCCGGGACCTACTACATGTGCCGCTCGGCGCTGCCGCTGCTGCTCGAGGGCGGCGGCGCGATCGTGAACATCGCCTCGGTCGCGGCCGTCCAGGGCGTTCCGTACAACGCGGCCTACGGAGCCTCGAAGGCGGGCGTCGTCGGTTTGACGCAGGCACTGGCGACGGAGTACGCGAAGCGCGACGTGCGGGTGAACTGCATTTGCCCGGGCGGCGTGATGACGCCGATGACCCAGGCGGGATTCGATGTCGAAGGCGGAATCGACCTGTCGCTGATGGCGCGCATCGCACCGCTCTTGCCGCGCATGGGCAAGCCCGAGGAGATCGCCGGCCTCGTCGCGTTTCTCGCGTCGGAAGAGGCCGCCTACGTGACGGGCTCCGCCTATCGCATCGACGGCGGACAGACCTGCTAGGCGTCTGCGGGACCCGCTCTCGCGACCGTCTACCAGCTCGTCTCGTCGCGGCCGAGCGCGCGAAGCCGATCCTTTACGGGCAGCGGCGGGAACTCGGAGGCGTCGCCGCCGCGGAGCTTCGCGACGTGGGCGCCGTTCTCGTCCCAGACGTGGCAGGTATTGAGGTTGCCCGCGATGCGCTGCTCGCGCTCGGCGCCGGTGAGTCGGCTGCGGCCCCCGCTCAGCGTGGTGCCCTCTCGCACCGCGAGCGACCAGACCGATTGCACGACGGCCGGGGCCATCGCCTGAAGCAGCGCATTGGTATGAGTGCAGCCGCGGGCCCCGCCGAAGAGCTCGCGGATCTTCGCCGTGAAGCCGCGGCTGATCGAGAGACCGACGAGCTTCGCATAGGCGTCAGCGATCAGCGGGCAGGTCGTGTGGGGATGGGTTTCGAAAACGACCCGGGCGGCCGTGATCACGAGCTTTGGATAGGCGACGCGCAGCTCGAGCTGCATCTGATGGATCTCGAGCTCATCGGGATCGCCCTGGATATAGAGGCCCGGCGGCTTCGTGTCCGAGACGGCGGCGCGTACGAGGAGCTCTTCATCGGAGAGACGGTAGACGCGGGTCTCGTAGCGGCGGGTGTGGACCAGCTCGAGGGATTCGTCAGCGGGGAGCAGGGATAGGTTCGGCATGACCGTTTTGTTTAGCACGCCGAAGCACGTCAGAATCGAACGGGCAGCCGATTCGGGCCGCGGAACGAGATCCCGACGATGTCGCAGTCCGCGTCCGGCGCGAGACGCAGGCGCTCACCCAGGCGATCGAAGAGGGCCCCGAGGCCGATCTCCGCTTCGAGATAGGCCAGGCGGGACCCGGCGCAGTAGTGCTTGCCGAAGCCGAAGGAGAGATGTTCGGCGTCCGCGCGGTCCGGATCGAAGCGATCCGCCTCCGGGAAGCGGCTCTCGTCCCGGTTTGCGGACCCGATGCAGACGATGAGCGGCGACCCGGCGGGGATCGCGACGTCGCGGATCCGGACATCCGCGGTCGCCTCGCGCGTCACGATCTGGATCGGGCTTTCCCAGCGCAGCGTTTCGTCGAGAACGGGGCGCAGCCGGCTGCGATCCGCGAGCAGGCCTTCGAAGACCTCGCGCCGATGCAGCAACGCGAAGAGCGTCGTGCCCATCAGGTGATAGGTCGTCTCGGCGCCGGCGGAGATCAGCAGCCGCAGGAAGCTCACGACCTCTTCATCCGACAAATGCTCACCATCGACCTTCGCGTTTGCCAGGCGGCTGATCAGGTTCTCGCTGTCCGCCGCGCGCTCGCGCTCGACGACTGGCAGCAGGAATTCGCGCAGCTTCACCGACGCCGCCAGCCCGCGCCCGGGGTCATCGATGACCCGCGTCAGGTCGATCGCCCAGTGATGGAACTGTTCGAGCTCCGATTCGGGCAGACCGAGCAGATCGCCGAACACGCGCAGGGGAAAATCGAAGCTGAACTCCGCCACGAGGTCGGCCTCGCCACGGGCGAGGAACTCGTCGATCAACCGATCGGCGATCTCGCGGACACGCTTCGGGAAATCGCCTCGCAGCGCGCGCGGTGCCAGCGCGGGGGTCACGAGGTTGCGGTGCTTCAAATGCTCTCGGCCATCCATCTCGATGATGGTCCGGCCCATCACGATGCCGATCGCCTTCGCATTCGAACGGCTCGAGAAGGTCGCCTCGTCCCGCAGCACTTCCTTGACGTCGTCGTGGCTCGAGAGGAAGAAGCCGTTCTCCTCGAACATCGAGATCGGGAGCACCGGGGACTCACGGCGCAGGCGCCGGTAGATGGCGTGGGGATCGAGGATCGGAGCCACGAGGGAGCCCCCGAAGAGCGCTTCGAGGCGGATCGGGCCGGTCTGCATCAGGGGACCTCAGTGCGGACGGACTGTCAGAAACGCGCCACCAACGACCGTCTGGATCGAGCCGAACCGCCGAGCGCCCGACCTCGATTCAGACTCGATGGCAATCGCAGTCTAAATGAGAAGGACCCCGCAAGTAAGATCGACACCTGATCTCCATCATTGGGGCAACAACCCATCGGCTCGACGTAGCTCCGCGCACCGCCAGCCAGCCAATCCCTGCACAGTCACCGGGCAGCCGCTGCCCAGACGCTGCGCAGGCTTCGGCCCAAGAGTCGTACAGGTTCGGGCAGGGGGTGGCACAGGACTTGCTCTTGGGTCCGAGCGTTTCGCGCTTCGTTTTCCCACTCGCTGGAGGCCCCTATGTCCCTTTCGACCTGTCGGACCCGACGGCTCGCTGTCGCCTTGTCCTCTCTCGCCGCCTTCGTGACCACGGCTGCCCCGGCGTGGGCTCAAGATGCGGTCGCCGCCCCGCCCGTCATCGACTCGGGCGACACGGCCTGGGTCCTGACCGCCTCGGCCCTCGTCCTCATGATGACCCTGCCCGGTCTGGCCCTCTTCTACGGCGGCCTCGTGCGCGCCAAGAACATGCTTAACGTCCTCGTCCAGTGTTTCGCCGCAGCCGCAGTGGTCGGCGTGCTCTGGATCGTGTGCGGCTACAGCCTGGCCTTCAGCGGCTCGGGGGCCTTCATCGGCGACCTCTCGAACATGATGCTGAAGAACGTCACGATGGATTCGGTCACGGCAAACTTCGCGTCGCCGCCGCGCTTCATCCCCGAATACATCTTCGTGATGTTCCAGGGCATGTTCGCGATCATCACACCGGCCTTGATCATCGGCGCCGTCGTCGAGCGCATGCGCTTCTCGGTATTCGTGACATTCATGGCGATCTGGGTGCTCGTGGTCTACTGCCCGGTGGCCCACATGGTCTGGTCGGGCCCCGGCTATCTCTTCGGCAAGAGCGCGATCGACTTCGCCGGCGGCCTCGTGGTCCACATGACGAGCGGCCTCTCGGCGCTGGTCGCGGCCCTGATGGTCGGCAAGCGCAAGGGCTTCGGGAGGCAGCCGATGGCTCCGCACAGCCTGCCGCTCTGTCTGACGGGAGCAGGACTGCTCTGGGCCGGCTGGTTCGGCTTCAACGCGGGAAGCGCGCTCAGCGCGAGCCCCCTCGCCGCCCTCGCCTTCCTCAACACCAGCACCGCCGCCTCGATGGCGACGCTGACCTGGGCGCTGATCGAGTGGATCCACCGCGGCAAGCCCACCGCCCTCGGCGCGGCCACCGCCGCCGTCGCAGGCCTCGTCGCGATCACCCCGGCCTGCGGCAACGTCAGCCCGAGCGGTGCGATCGCGATCGGCCTCGGCGTCGCGGTCGTCTGCTATGCCGCAGTCACGTTCCTGAAGCCGCTGCTGGGCTACGACGACTCGCTCGACGCTTTCGGCGTCCACGGCGTGGGCGGCACCTTCGGCGCGATCGCCTCGGGCGTCTTCGCGACCACCCTCGGCGCCGGCGTCGCGACCAAGGCCGACCAGATCATGATCCAGCTCGAAGGCGTGCTGATCGTGGCAGTGCTAGCCCCGGTGGCGACGTTCGTGATCCTGACGGTCCTGAAGCTGGTGTTCGGATCGCTGCGTGTCAGCGAAGACGAAGAGTTCAACGGCCTCGACCTGTCGTCCCACAGCGAGAGCGCCTACGCCTTCGGAACGGGCGCCCAGTCCGAGTAGCGGACAGAAGCCCTACGCGGTTTCAATCGACGGGGGGTCCTGCTGGGACCCCCCGTTCTTGTTTGGTCGCGCGCTTCCCAGAGCGAAGGCCGCTCTTCTTCCGCTGAGGGCTCAGTCGACGCCCTCGGCGCCACCGCCAAACAGCAGGTCGAGCAGCGGCTTCTCCGCCGGCGGGACGAATACGCAGACGTGGTCGCCCGGTCGCAGCCCGGTGCTCCCCTTCGGAACCACGAGCGACGGCCCGCGCACGATCAGCGTGACGAGACAGCCTTCAGGCAGGGCGAGATCGCGGAGGTCCGAGCCGGCCACCGCGCTCACCGCGTCGACGTGATACCAGACGAACTCTCCCGGAAATTCTCGCAGCGAGACGAGCTCGACGTGCGCCGACGGCGAGGGCGCGTGGGGCGCGGCAAGTCCCAGGCGCTTCGCCAGCCAGACGACCGTCGCCCCGGGCACGAGGCTGCTCACCAGCACAACGAAGAAGACGAGATGAAAGAGCTCCGCCCCGCTCTCGACGCCGCGAACGACGGGATAGGCGGCAAGGATGATCGGCACCGCGCCCCGGAGTCCGGCCCACGACACGAAGAGCTGCTCCCGGCGTGGTGCTCCGAGCAGCGCCATCACAGGCCAGACCGCGAGCGGCCGAGCGACGAACGCCAGCACCGCCGCGAGCGCCAACCCGACACCGACAGCCGGGACGAGCTGCGACGGAAAGACCAGCAGCCCGAGCAGCGCGAACATCAGGATCTGGGCCAGCCAGGCCAGGGCGTCATGAACACGGCGCACACCCGCGCGATACGGCATCGAGCCACCCGCCATCACGAGGCCCGTCAAATAGACGGCGAGGAAACCGCTGCCGCCGATCAGGGTCGCCGAGCTGAAGGACACGAACGAAGTGGCGAGGGTGACGACGGGATAGAGGCCGGCGGCCGGCAGCTGCAGCCTCGGGAGCAGCAAGCGGGCCGCATGACCGCACGCCAATCCCGCGGCGGCGCCGAGCAGGAACTGCTCGCCAAACAGGAGTCCGATCGAGGCCGGGGCGAGCGGCGTGCCGAGCGCATACTCGGTGGCGACGATCGTGAGGAAAAACGCCATCGGGTCGTTGAGACCGGATTCGACCTCGAGCGTGGCCGCCGTCTTTTCCTGCAGCCGCACGCCGCCGCTGCGCAGCACCGAGAAGACCGCCGCCGCATCCGTCGACGAGACGACCGCCCCGGTGAGCAGCGCCACCTTCGGGTCGAGCCCGAGCCACAGGCCGACGCCCGCAATGCACGCCGCGGTCGCGACGACCGAGAAGGTGGCAAGCAGGCCCGCCGGCCGGGCTGCGCGGCGAAGGACAGCGGGCGAAGTATTGAGTCCGCCGTCGAACAGGATCAGGACGAGCGCAACCGTCCCGAGCCGATAGGCGAGCGAATAGTCGTCGAACGGGATGCCGCCGAGCCCC
>JANNQH010000693.1:0-5438 GCA_031400655.1 Deltaproteobacteria bacterium
ATCCAGCAGAAGCTCCCGCCGGTCACGCATCCGGTGATCCGGACCCATCCGGTGACGGGGAAGAAGCTCGTCTTCGTGAACAGCAACTCGACGACGCGCATCCGCGAGCTGCCGGAGCTCGAGAGCGAGGCCGTCCTGCGCTTTCTCTTCGAGCACGTACGCACGCCCGAATTCCAGGTGCGCTTCAAGTGGGACGAAAGCTCGCTGGCGTTCCTCGACAATCGCTGCGCGCAGCACTACGCGGTGCCGGACTACGACGAGCGGCGGATCCTCCACCGGGTCACGATCGCCGGCGACGAGCCGTATTAGGCGCTCAGGGAAGGAGCGGCGCCCAGTCCAGCACGGTCGTTCCGCTCGCGCGCCGGACGTAGCGAGGGCTGACGGGCTCGCCGATCACGGGATCGCGCTCCGCCTGCCAACCGCCGATCAGGCGGATATCGGGTTGCACGACGAGGGCGACCTGGACGACGACGTACGGGACCCGCTCCCGATAGGCCGGAGCAAAGACCTGATGCGTGCGGACCCAGCTCGAGACGAGGCCATGCTCCTTGCACGCGATCCAGTCGAAGTCGAAGCAGGCGCAGCGATTGCAGATCGCCCGGGCGGGCCAGCGCAGCGTGCTGCAATCCTGACAGCGCTGGATGCGCAGCTCGCCGGCGGCGAGCCCGTCCCAGAAGGGCTTCGAATCCTCGTCCGGCATCGGCTCCGGCAGCTCTTCGATCATGCTAGGCCCCCCTGCGCAACACGAGTGCCGCGGTCGAGCCTGCGATGTAGCCGGGCTGGGCGGTGCTGAGCGCCAGCTCCGCCCCCGGCACCTGCCGCGCTCCGGCGTCGTGGCGCAGCTGCGAGACGGCCTCGGCGACGTGGTTCAGGCCGTGCACATAACCCTCGGACAGGAATCCGCCGTGGGTGTTGACGGGAAGCGAGCCCCCACGCGCCGTCGCGCCGCTCGCGACGAAGGGTCCACCGTCCCCCTTCTCGCAGAAGCCGTAGTCCTCGAGCTGGACGAGGACGCTGTAGGTGAAGCAGTCGTAGAGCTCGGCCAGGTCGAAATCCGACGGTCCGACGCCCGCCATCTCGTAGAGCCGTGGGGCCATGTCGGCCGCCGCGGTCACGCTCGTGTCGAAGATCCGATTCGAATAGAGCGTCTGACCCCCGCCCCAGGCCGCGCCCCGAATCAGGACGGGTGTCCGCCGCAGGTTTCGCGCGCGCTCGGCCCGGGTGAGCACGAGGGCCACCGCGCCGTCGGTCTCGAGGCAGCAATCGAAGAGCCGGAACGGCTCGACCACCATCCGCGAGCATAGATAGTCGTCCATCGTCATGGGCCCGCGCTGCATGGCCCGTTCATTGTCCCGGGCAAAATCGCGCTGCTGCACCGCGATCTGGCCGAAATGCTCGGCCGTCGTGCCGTAGCGAGCCATGTGCGCGCGGGCGACCATCGCGAATTGCTGCGGCGGCGTGAAGTAGCCGTAGGGCGCCTGGAACTGGGTCTCGACGGCGTCGACGAGGGGCCGGCCGGTGCCGCCCATGCGGAAGCCCGAGCGCGCGTTCAGCGCGCGGTATACGACGATCGTCTCGGCGATGCCCGCATGCAGGGCGAGCGCCGCCTGCCCGACGACCGCGTGGGAGACGCTGCCGCCGCCGAACTGGTCGAGATGGAAACGCAGATCGCGAATCCCGAGGCTCTGGGCCACCACCATCGGCAGCACCGAGTCGCCGACACGGAAGGTCGCGAGACCGTCCACGTCCCCTTGCGTCAGACCGGCGTCCTCGAGGGCCGCGTCGATCGCGTCGAGCGCGAGCGTGAGCGTCGTGACGCCGGACGCCTTCGAGAAGGGCGTGTACCCGATTCCCACGATCGCCGTCTGGTCGCGCAGCGAGCTCATATCACGCCTTCGGCCTTGAGCTGCCCGATCCGATCCCAATCGAAGCCGAGCTCCAGAAGGATCTCCTCCGTGTGCTCCCCGGCTTCGGGCGCCCGCGTCGTCTGCGCGGGCGCTTCGTCGAACTGAACCGGATTCGCCACGAGTCCAAAGCTCGAACCATCGCCCGCTTCGATCCGCGAAAGAAAGCCGTTCGCGAGCGCCTGGGGATCCCGCGTCACTTCGAGCGTATCCTGCATGGCTTCCCAAACGCCACTGAACCCGGCGAGCACCTGCTTCCAATGAACGAGGGGCTGGCTCGCGAAGAGCGCATCGAGCAGCCCCGCGCAGGCCGCGCTGTGCTGTTGCAACAGCTCGGCCGTGGCGAAGCGCCGGTCGAGGATCCACTCGGGATGGCCGACGACGCGACAGAGCTCGGGCCAGTAGCGAAAAGCCTGGAGACACACGAGCGCGAGCCAGCGTCCGTCCTGCGTTCGATAGGTTCCCGCCAGGGCGTTCGTTTCGGGCACGCGCGGAAGCGGCTGGCAGAGCGTGCCCTGGGCCAGGGATCCCGCAATCGCCAACCCCATCGCCCACATCCCCATCCCGAGCAGCGAGAGGTCGACGATCGGCGCCTCCCCGGTTCGCTCGCGGGCGTAGAGCGCGGCGCCGATCGCGCCGGCGAGGGTGAGGCCCGCCATCGAATCGCCGTAGGAGCCGCCGGGCATCGGTGACGGCCGCGCTGCATCCGGCGGCGTTGCACCGAAGGCGCTGCCGCCCCGCGCCCAGAAGGTCGCGTAGTCGAAGCCACCGCGATTGCGCTCGGCGCCGCGCTCGCCCATGCCGGTGCCGCGGGCGTAGATGATGCGGGGATTCCAGGCGCGCACGTCGCCGACCTCGATCGCGAGCCGCTCGCGGGACTCGGGCAACAGATTCGTGAGAAAGACGTCCGCCGTTTTCACCAGCGCCGCCAACACCTCGCGGCCCGCCGGCTTCGCGAGGTCGAGTCCGATGCTGCGCTTGCCGCGGTTGGCGTGCTCGATCGCGAAATTGACCGGGCCCTCGATCGCGAGGGCTCCCGTCCGGCGCAGGCCGCGATAGGCATCGCCCCCCCCGACAGGCTCGACCTTGATCGTCTCGGCGCCCCACTCGGCGAGCACGCCTCCCGTCAGCGGGACGAACACGTACTGCGCGACCTCGATCACCCGAACGCCCTCGAGCACGCGCATCAGGTTGCCCCCTTCGCGGCCGCTCGCCCAGGCGAGCGCGAACCGCGTCCATGGACGCGACGCGACGCGAACACCTGTCCGACGAGGGCCGCGAGCAGGATCGCCAGACAGACCATGAATCCCATCTCGTAGCTCCCCATCACGTCGTGCACCCGCGCCAAGACGATCGGACCGAGCCCGCCGCCCGGAAAATAGGCGAGCATCATCATGCCGTAGATGCCTGCGAAATAACGCGATCCGAAGAACTCGGCCGCGGCGAGCGGAATCAGCACGTCCCGCGCGGAGGTCGCGATCCCGAACGCGACCCCGGCCAGCCCGAGCAGCCACGGATCCGCCGCGAAGGGCAACAGGGCGATCGCGAACGCCAGCAGCGCCGTATTCAGGATCAACAAAATCCGGGTCGGAAATCGCAGGGCCACGACCCCGGCCCCGAGCTTGGCCAGGATCCCCGCGCCGACCGTGAGACCGAGGGCGTCTGCGGCCTCACTCCGCTCGTAGCCCAGGTCGACGAGATAAAGGATGAGATGGTCCAGCATGCCGAGCTGGGCCACCGCATAAGAGAAGACCGTGAAGAAGAGGATCCAGAAGGCGGGGCTCTTGAGCGATTCCGCGACGGTCGAGTCGCTCTCGCCGGCGGGCTCGGCGGCGGCCGCGGCGGATGAACTGTTGGAAAGTCCGGCGCGGCCCGCGCCGAGCGCGTCGATACGCGCCTCGGCCGCGTTCTCGCCCTCATCCGGCCGCGGATCCCGGACCACGAAGAGCGCGAAGGGCAGGATCAACGCGACCGCCATCAGCCCCACCGCCGCCGTCGCCGTTCGCCAGCCGAAGTCGCCTGTCCACTCGCTGATCGCGCGCACGAACAAGACGGCGCCGATATTCGAGCCGGCGAAGGCGAACCCGAGCGCCACGCCCCGCGAGCGATCGAACCAGCGCGTGATCACGGCTCCGACCGACACGTCGCCGATGCCGGCGTTGCCGATCGCCAGCAGCATCGTCGCGGCATAGAAGGCGGGCAGCGAATGCATGCTGGCGAACACCAGGAACGTGCCCCCGAGACACAGGACCGACAAAACGAGCACCGGCCGGATCCCGTAGCGAACGCAGGCGGCCCCGATCATCGCCTGGCCGACCGAGGTCACGAAGATCATCGGCGCCATCGCCGAGGACCACATCGTGCGCGTCCAGCCGAGCTCCGAGATCACGTCGGGCGCGATTGCGCGGCTCGCATAGAAGAGCCCAGCGCCCGCCTGACAGGCAAGACATCCCAGCACGATGAGGATCGCCTGGCGCGAGAGCAGAAAAGAATTCTTCACGACGGGTTGGCCAGCCTAGAGCTCCCCACCGCGGGATTTCGGAAGTGAATCGTGACCCGCCTCGAGTGCGACCCCGGTCATGTTCGCCACCATCGAGAGCATCGTGTACTGGCCCACGACGAAGGGCAGCTCGACGAGCTGCGCCGGATCGTAGCGGCCGGCGAGACGCGCCCAGAGCGCATCGTCGATCTGCTGGCGGGCGTGGAGCTGGTCGGCAGCGAGCAGCAGATCACGATCCGACTCGCTCCAGTCCGGCGCGCCCGGCCCCACGGCGATGCGGGCGATCTCCGCATCGGAGAGCCCCGCGGCCTGCGCGTACTTTGCGTGATGACCCCACTCGAAATCGCTCTGCGCGTTCCACGACGCCCGCAGCGCGAGCAGCTCCGATTCCCGGCGCGAGAGAACGCCCTGCTGCGCGATTGCGGTCGCGAACCCGAGAAAGGGCTTCATCAGCTTCGGGTGATAGGCGAGCGTGCGCAGGATGTTGAGGACCTGCGCCGGATCGCGACGGGCGCCGCCCTCGAGGCTCGCGACGCGCCCCTGGGTGCCCGCCAACATCTCGCGCACCTCGGGGCTCCACTCGGACTCAGGCATCGGAGGCAGTCGACCCGAGCTCTTCGACGCGCCGATCGCGACGGGAAGGCCGATCGACACGGCCAACAGGGCGACGAGGTCACGGCGGATCTTCATGAGCGGTCTCCTCGAAATGCGGTGGCTTTCAACTGACTCATTCAGATAAAGAGCCCCATCCCGGCCCCACCGCTCGCGGCGATCACCTCCCCCGAGATGCTCGAGGCCCGCGGCGAAGCGATGAACGTCACGACATCGGCAACCTCGTCCGCGTCGACCCAGCGCCCGATCGCGTTCGTGCTCGAGGTCTCCTGGCGAAGCGTATCGAGGGACCTGCCGAGGGTCGCGGAGCGGCGAGTCAGCATCGCGTCGAGATCCTCCGTGCGCGTCGCGCCCGGGAGGACCGCATTGGCGGTGATGCCGTGGCGGCCGAGCTCGTGGGAGAGCGTGCGCATCAGGTGGAT
>JANNQH010000694.1:0-1622 GCA_031400655.1 Deltaproteobacteria bacterium
TTCTTGAGGGCGAGGGTGACGCCCGTCTTCTTGTGGGTCTTGAGCTTCGGGAGATTGATCACAAGATCCGCCGAGAGCACGGTCTCCGAGAGCAGATAGGCGTTGCGGCCGCGGCTGTGCTGCGTGGCGGTCGGTCCGGGATCGTAGTCGGCGCCGCGGAAGCGGTTGGGGTCGAGCCCCGAGCCCGTGAAGAAGCTCTTGTCGCCGAGATCGACGGCGCGGTAGCCGGCGGGATCGCCGGGCAGCTTTTTGCGATCGACGATGATGCCGTCCTCGAAGACGACGGCCTCGCGGCGCAGGTCGATGACCTCGAGCTCGCGGCCGAGCACTTCATCGTAGAAGCCGACGATCTCGTCGAGGCCGATGATCCGGCGGATCTTCTCGAAGTCGCAGTCCATCTGGGGCGCTTCGGCGATCGCGACGCTGCCGTCGGGTCCGGCGGCGAGGAAGGCGTAGTCGGCGACGGCGCGCAGGATCGCACCGTGGGTGATGACGCTGGCGACCGTGCCGCCGCAGCCGTCGGCGGCGGGATTCCAGTGGCGGATCAGGTTGGGCTTCAGGACGATGCGTTTGCCCGCAGCGACGAGGGCGCCGATCGGGTTCCAGTCGGCCGTGCCGAAGCGCGTCGCGTCGAGTCCGAGCCCGAAGAGCGCCGCCCGCACCGCGCCGTAGACCTCGTTCTCCGGTCCCTCCGCGGCCCGATCGCCGAACAAGCGCTCGAGCTCGGGATAGTGCTTGCCGGGGCCCCACGGCGCGGCGAGCCCCTCGTATCCCGGACGGCAGCGGGCGAGCCCGACGCGGATCATTGGACGCTCCCCTGTGCACGACCGATCTTCGATTTGACGGCCTGGAACTTACCATTGGCCTCGCGCGGGATCTCGTCGACCCGCACGAGGTCGATGCGGATCACATCGCCCAGGCGCGATCGGATCTCCTTCATGAGCTCCTGCTCGGCGCGGGCGTCGAAAGTCGCCCGGGGCACGATGCGGACCTCGATCCGGTCGCTTTCGTCCTGCAGGATCTGGGCCTCGGCGACGGCGAGCTGCTCCTTGAAGATGTGGTCGAGGCGGCCGATCCAGCGGCCGTCGGGCGTCACGACGAAGTCCTCGATCCGACCGTCGACGTCGAGGAAGACGTCGCCGGGGCGACCGCAGGGGCAGGCGTGCTTCGAGCGGGTGCCGACATCGCCGATCCGGTAACGGATGAAGGGCGTCGCATCGTTGGCGAAGCCCGTCACGAGCAGCGAGCCCCGCACGTAGTCGTCGGTCTCTTCTTCGATCTCGACCTCGACGATCCCGAACTCCATGTCGACGTGGAGTCGCCCCGCGCGGCAGCCGGTCATCGAGACGGCCAGCTCGCTCGTCCCGTAGCGATCGCGGATCGGTGCTGCGAAGGCGCGCTCGATCGTGTCGCGGTGGAAGGCGAGCAGCGATTCCGAGGAGGTGAAGATCGCGCGGAGCTTGCCGGCGGGCAGCGGGCGGCCGGCGTCGAGCAGCGCGCGGCCGAGCAGATGGAGCGAGGAGGGATAGCCCTGGACGTAGAGGGCGGGTAGACGATGGAGCGCGTCGATGTAATGCGGGAGATTTGCCTTCGTCATGTGGTAGAGGGAGAACAACGTCTGG
>JANNQH010000695.1:0-2197 GCA_031400655.1 Deltaproteobacteria bacterium
ACCAGCAGAAAGTCGTAGTCCGGAAATCCGGAGAGCCGCGCCATCGATTCCGCCGAGCCGCGCACGGCCTGGTGGATGATGGCGAGACTCGGAACCCCTGCCCACTCGAGCTCCATCGCGTCGCGCAAACTGCGCGCACTACAGGAGCCTCAACCCCCGAAGCCGGTGATCGCGACCGACGCCTCCGAGGTGAGCCGCGCCCAGTCGACGGGCTCGGGCGCGATGGACACGCTGTCCTTCACGACGTGCAGGACACCGCCCGGTCGGGAGATCTTCGCGAGCTCATCCGACAGGGCCGACATGAATTCCTGGCTGCGTCCGAGGCCGTTCGTCACCAGGCCGATCACCTGTCCGTCGAGATTCTTCGGGCGGGCGGCGAGCGTCCGACCGGCGGGCCGTACGATCGGTCCGCTCGTCGGATCGAGGCCCACGATGCCCACATTTCGTTTCGTCATCTCAAGTCCTCCGCGGTTCGATCGCCTACTCGATCACTTGCGTGATCGCCCGGGCGAGGTGGGGAAAGAAGAGCCAGGTCGTCGCATGGCCCGGTCCACCGGCGCCGACCAGCAGAAAACCTTCGGGCCCGCCCAGCATGATGCGCTTTGCGTTCTCGCCCGAAGCCTGACAGCGCTGCCAGAGATGGTTGCGGATGTCGGCCTTCGACCAGCCTGCCTTGGCGAAATAACGTTGGTGCTCGAACGACACGACGATCAGGATGTTGGCCTCGCCGACGAACCGGTCCGCGAAGATCCCGCGCCGCAGGATCTCGCCGAGCCAGCCCTCGCAGATCGCCTCGGGCGTGCGGCTCGTGTAGTCCATGACTTCGCAGACGATCATCGTCGAATGGACCGTGACGGCGCTCTGCTCCGGCCTGAGGCCACGCTCGACGTGGAGCGGCGTCCAGACGTTGGCCTCCTCGTCTTCCCCGAAGCAGAACGAATACCGGAACGGCGTCGAGAGACTCGCGCGATCGAAGACTCCGGGCACCGCGCGACAGACGTTTCGGATCACAAGTCGAAGCGCCCGCCCGATCGTGGCGTTCGCGCGGAATCCCGGTCCAAAGCAGGCGCCGCGGCACTCGATCCCGATCTCGTTTCGGACCGGGCCGTTCACGACGACGATCTGGCTGGCGCCGGACAGCGTGCCGGTCGTGCTGTGACAATTGGCCTTCTCGTGGAGATGCGCACGGACGGCGGCGACGACGGTCGGAAAATACTCGGGCTTGCAGCCCGCCATCACGGCGTTGATCGCCGCGTGCTCGGCCGTCACGATGACGTCGCGGGTCGGGACGGCGCCGAGCACGGCGTCGGGGGCGAGACCCGCCTCGTGGAGGAAGCGCTCCACGCTCTCGGGTGTCGGCGGCACGATCGGGAGGCCATCGGTCCAGCCTCGCTCGTAGTAGTCTTCTACGAGAGCTAGATGATCCGGATAATCGTGGCGGGCAGCGCGTAGCATCACGCCGTCACGCTAGCGGAGCCAAGTAGGCGCGCCATGGCCCGCACCGCGGTCGGACGTCAGCGGTTCGCGGCGCGCTCGCGGTCGCTCAGACCACCGCCCCGGCGCTCGTGTGGAGCGTCTGGCCCGTGATCTGGCGACTCCCCGGCAGACACAGATAGACGACCGCATCGGCGACGTCCTCCGGCCGCGAGGCGCGCCCCAGCAGATTCGCGAGGGGACCTTCGGCAATCAGCTTCGCGAAGGCGGCCTCGTCGCCGATCATCGCCGTCATCGGCGTCAGCGTGACACCCGGGGCGACCGCGTTCACGTTGATGTCGTGGCCCCCGAGATCCGCCGCCGCCGTCCGCGTCAGCTGGGCCAGCCCCGCCTTCGCCGCGCCGTAGGGCGCCATCACGCGCCGCGCGCGATGGGCCGAGCTCGAGGTGACGTTCACGATCCGCCCACCACCCCCGCGCGCGACCATGTGGCGACCGACTTCCTGGATCAGGCGAAAGGGCGCCTTCAGGTTGATCGCGAGGACGCGATCCCAGTTCGCTTCCGATTGCGTCAGGATCTCCCCTTCGTCGCCCGAGATGCCCGCCGCGTTCACGAGGATGTCGATGCGGCCGTGGACCCGGAGCACTTCGGCGACTACGGCGGGAATCGATTCGATGTCCGCAAGGTCGGCACGGTGTGCCGTCGCGTGTCCGCCGCCCTTGTGAATCGCTGAGACGACGCGCTCGAGACCCGCCGGGTCGCG